>JAQUYR010000020.1 GCA_028691715.1 Bacilli bacterium
CTTCCAGTCCCTTCTGAATTAACAATTGAAGATGAAAATCTATTAATAGATGTGAGAAGTAAATATAATGCCTTGACTGTAGAAGAAAAGGCTGAAGTAACAACTGATAATCTAGATAAACTAATTGTCCTAGAAGAGAAAATGCTTGAAATAAAGACAGATATTTCTAATAAAGCTTTAGCAGCATCGTTTGATGAATCTGTAGCAACAATTCCTGGAGAGAACGAATTGACTTTGGAGGATAAAAGCCATGTCATTGAGGTCAGAAATCTCTATGAGGGTCTTTCCGATGAAGTTAAGGTATATATAACTGATAGTTTAACACTTCTTGAAGCCTTAGAAGCAAAGATACTCGTTCTTGAAGAGCAAGAAAAAAATAGGCAGGCTCAAGAAATAGTTGATGCCATAGTAGCTCTTCCAGAATTGAATGCTATTAGTTTCTCTAACATGAATTTAGTAGAAGATATAATTAATGCTTATGAAGAACTAGAAAACGATGTTAAAACTCGGGTTGATTCTTCTTATCTATATACTTTATTGGAATATGAGAATAGGGTGTTTGCTTTAATGGAAGTAAATAATTTTTCTAAGGCCCTTGAAGAATTACCACTGATTAGTGAATTGACATTAGATGATGACGCCAGTGTCACAGCTATAAGAGAAATGTATAAATCTTTTGAACAATGGCAACGTGATTTGATTTCTAATGATGAAGTAGTTCTCCTTGAGGATTATGAAATTAGAATTCTGGAATTAATTGATATCGATATTGAAAACAGAGCAGTAGTAGCTCTAGCAACACTGACTGAATATCTGGATAGTTTTATTCCTGATGAGATTACAGAAAATGTTGCTTTCTTCTCGACATACGCCACAAATGGAATCAATTTTTCTTTATATTGGTCGACCGGTGATTCCTCAATCAATTATTTAGGAGAAGTCGTTCGCCCATATAGCGACCGCGATGTTACAATTAATATCAGGATTACAAGAGGAAATACCTCAGTAACTTATAGTAAAAATGTAATAGTGAAAGGAATAGGTGAAATAGAAATGCCAGAATTTGAAGAAGGTAAAATGTTAACATTTGCTTACATGAGAAATAAGGATGGAAATGCTGATGTTCTTTATGCTAGAGATTATCAGAAATTAGATGTCATCAATTATGCTTTTGCTCAAATAGTCAGCGGAAAACTAAGTGTTTCCAATCTGAGTAACTTAAATAAAGTATTAACTCTAAGACAAAAAGGAGTAAGAGTAGTCTTAACTCTAGATGGTGTTTCTGAAAGTACAGCTAATAAATTTGCTGAAATCGCTGCTTCTGCTGCAAGCAGAAAGACATTTGTTGATTCAGTTATGGAAATAGTTGAAGAATACCAAGTGGATGGTCTTGATTTGGACTGGGAATTAAATATCAATGCTACTAATTACGCTCTTCTTTGTAAAGATCTTCGAGCTGCCTTTGATGCTTATCATCGTAAATTGATTTTAAGCGCTGCTTTCTATAGCAGTTCAACCCATGGATGTGATATGAGAGTATTTGATAGATATCTTGATTTCCTTCATATAATGACTTATGGTATGGGAACAAGATCATCAGCAGTTCATGAAACAGCATTATATAGTGGCAATTATGCCAATTATTCAGTAGATCGCGCTGTTCAAATGTATGTTGCTGAAGGCTTTTCTCGCAGTAAAATCACCTTTGGTATACAATTCTATGTCAGAATGGGTGATGTTAGTGGATATCCAGCCAATCCATTAGGTATGGCAATGACTAATGCTAGATCGATTTCATACTCAACTTTCTTGACAAGTTATTATAATGCCAATAAACAATATGAATATTTTGATCCTAATACATCTTCATATTATTGGTTTAATGGTGTTACTTATGCTTCATATGACAATCCAAAATCAGTAAAACTTAAATGTGAATATGCTAAGAACCAAAATATTGCTGGTGTTATGTACTGGGATTATGGACATGACTTAACAGGAACTCTTCTTGATTCTATTTATCAGGAATTTAAAACAAACTAAAATAAAAGCAAGATCATATGGTCTTGCTTTTCTCTTGATATAATATTAGATTTCCTCTTTTACCAGTTCTTTTTACAATGTCTAAATATGTTAGAATGTTTAGGGCAATTTGAGATTGTCGTAAATTTAGTGGAGATTTCTTCTGATAATCCTTTGATGTAAATTCTTTTGGTAATTCATTTGGTATAAAAATGTCATAGTCATCGACTGACTTGAGATACACTTCATCACTTAACTCTAAGGGGATTTGGTCATAACGGCTTGATCCTTTTTTCTTATTTTCACTCCACCCATTGAGATTACGGTATTCCTTGATATCTATTAACATTAAACAAATAGTTAAATTGGGATGTTTTAAATATTGCTTTATCTTATATAATTCATAAAAAGAATGATAGAAACTTCCCTGTTTAGGACTTTTTCGATTGTTGATTATCTCGCCACTTTCTTCATCAATCCAATATATCCATTTATTTCTTGGAATCGGATAGACAATTGTAACAGGGTATTTTTCTAAAAGAAAGGCCAATTTGTTTCTTAATTTATTAAAAGCTCTTGTTTGAATCTCTATGATTTTACCATTTTTAAATATATCAACATAAAAATTACCAATCTTAACCTCATGATTGGTTTCATTTTCCTCAAAGTATAGCTTAAGAATTTTATGAAGACTTTTTTCACTCAGAGTTCCAATGCTTTTACTATATTTATATCCGCCAATTATTTTTTGATTAAACTGATTAAATGCTTCTTTATTCATTTTGAGCCTCATTCTTCCCTTCTATTATATCAAAAAATTTAATCTATATGAAGATTATAATGAATATAGTTATAAAATCGATTTACTTGACATTTCTCTTGATTTAGAGTATTATATTAAAGTAAAAGAAAGACAATGATAGAGACAGTAGAAATAAAGGAAAGTTTTAAGCGAATTAGGGATAGTGTGAGCCTAATACTAGTAGATTATTTTGAAAATCACTCTGGAGTCGTAGGCTGAAAGAAAGTAAGCTGTGCCGGTATTCCCCGTTATCAGGATAGCATATGTTGGTATGTGAAAAAGGTGGTATAATGAAATTTTAACTTTCATCCTTTTTTAAGGCGGAAAGTTTTTTTATTGAGATAGGAGGAAATTATGTATAAAAAGGTCCCAACAAATTTAAATTTTGTTGAAAGAGAAAGAGCAATTGAAAAGTTTTGGAAGGAAAACAAAATTTTCGAAAAAAGTATTTCTGAAAAGAACGGAAATAGAAATTATACATTCTATGATGGTCCACCAACAGCTAATGGTAAACCTCATATTGGGCATGTTTTAACAAGGGTTATCAAAGATATGATTCCGAGATACCAGACAATGAAGGGAGCTAAAGTGCTTCGTAAAGCTGGCTGGGATACTCATGGACTACCTGTAGAGATTGAAGTTGAAAAGAGTCTAGGAATTGATGGCAAAGAACAGATTGAAGCTTATGGACTGGTTCCTTTTATTGCAAAATGTAAGGAGAGCGTTTGGAAATATAAAACAATGTGGGAAGATTTTTCTGATACAGTTGGATATTGGGTTGATACCGAGAACCCCTATGTAACCTACCATAATGATTATATTGAATCAGTTTGGTGGAGTTTAAAGAAAATATGGGATCGTAAATTATTATACAAAGGTTATAAAATCGTTCCTTATTGTCCAAGATGTGGTACTCCACTATCATCACATGAGGTTGCACAGGGATATAAAGATGTAAAAGAAGAATCAGCGATTGTAAAATTCAAGGTTGAGAATGAAGATGCCTATATTTTAGCATGGACTACAACTCCGTGGACTTTACCATCTAACATCGGTCTTTGTGTAAATCCTGAAAAGACATATGTCAAAGTAAGAAATAATGATGAAGTGTATTATTTAGCAGAAGCTTTACTTGATAGTGTCTTAACTGGCGAATATGAAATTTTAGAGAGATTTACTGGTAAACAATTGGAATATAAACGATATGAACCCCTGTTTCATTTTTGTGAAAAAGCAGAAAATGCCTTTTTTGTTACTTGTGCTGACTTTGTAACCCTAGAGGATGGTACTGGTGTTGTTCACATGGCTCCAGCATTTGGTGAGGATGACTATAATGTTGCTAAGAAGTATGGCTTGAAATTTGTTCAATATGTCAATGCTGCTGGTGAACTTACTGAAGAAACTGATTGGCCAGGATTATTCTGTAAAAAGGCTGATAAACCAATTTTAAAAGATTTACAGGAAAGAGGATTATTATTCAAAACTTTGAAGTTTGAACACAGTTATCCTCATTGCTGGCGTTGCGATTCACCGTTGATTTATTATGCTCGTGAAGCCTGGTTTATAAAAATGACAGCTGTAAAGGATGATTTAATCAGAAATAATAATACAATTAATTGGATTCCTGAGAGTATCGGTAAAGGAAGATTTGGTGACTGGTTAGAAAACATTCAGGATTGGGGTATTAGCCGTAATCGTTATTGGGGAACACCACTTCCTGTTTGGGAATGCGAATGTGGTCATCAACATGCCATAGGTTCGATTTCTGAATTACAAGAAATGTCTCCTAACTGTCCTAAGGATATTGAATTGCATCGTCCATATATTGATGAGGTCACTATAAAATGTCCTAAATGTGGAAAGCAGATGAAAAGAGTAGAAGAGGTTATCGATTGTTGGTATGATTCGGGAGCAATGCCTTTTGCTCAATGGCATTATCCATTTGAAAATGCTGATATCTTTAAAGAACAATTCCCAGCGGACTTTATTTCTGAAGCTGTTGATCAGACTAGAGGTTGGTTTTACTCTCTCTTAGCTATTTCAACATTGATTTTTAATAAAGCACCATATAAGAATGTTATTGTTCTGGGACATGTTCAAGATGAAAATGGCCAAAAAATGAGTAAGTCTAAGGGTAATGCTGTTGATCCAATTGAAGCATTAAATGAATTTGGCGCTGATTCAATCAGATGGTATTTCTATGAGAATAGTGCTCCATGGCTTCCAAATAGATTTCATAAAGATGCTGTTGTTGAAGGACAAAGAAAGTTTTTGAGGACTCTTTGGAATACTTATGCTTTCTATGTTTTATACGCTGATATCGATGAATTTGATCCAACAAAATATAAATTGGAATACGATAAACTTCCAGTTATGGACAAATGGTTGTTATCTAAATTGAACACTGTTGTCAAAGAAGTGGATAATGATCTATCTGATTACAAAATTACAGAGCCAGCAAGAACAATCCAGGATTTTGTTGATGAGATGAGCAATTGGTATGTTCGTAGAAGCAGAGAGCGTTTTTGGGCTAAGGGAATGGAACAGGATAAGATTAATGCCTATATGACATTGTATACTGCTTTGGTAACAATTGCTAAAGTTGCTGCTCCAATGATTCCTTTTATGACCGAGGATATCTATCAAAATTTGGTTCGTAGTATTGATAAAAATGCTGAAGAAAGCATTCACTTATGTAGCTACCCAACTCCAGTTTTAGAATGGATTGATCAAACTCTAGAAGATAACATGGAAATGGTCTTAGAAGTTGTCGTTATGGGACGAGCTGTACGTAATAATTGTAGTATAAAAAATCGTCAACCAATCGGTAAAATGTTTGTTAAGGCTAATAAACCACTGGATGATTTCTACGTTGAAATAATTGAAGAAGAATTAAATGTTAAAGAAGTTGCCTTTATTGAGGATATTTCTAAATACATTTCATATAGTTTTAAACCTAACTTTAAGACTGTAGGTCCAAAGTATGGTAAATATATCAATGATATAAAGAATGCCCTTTTAGAAATTGATGGCAGTCAGGCAAAAATAGAACTTGATACAAATGGTGTTTTAAAGATGATGGTGAAGGATATTGCGGTAGAATTATTACCAGAAGACTTATTGATTGAAGTTGTTCAACAAGAAGGATTTGCCTCACTAGTAAACAATCACACAGCTGTTGTTATGGATACTACTTTAACTCCTGAGTTGATTGAAGAAGGTTTTGTCAGAGAAATAATTAGTAAGATTCAAACGACTCGTAAGGAATCCGACTTTAATGTTACTGATCACATAGCTATCTATGTAACTGGTAATGATAAAATAGAAGAAATTTTTAGAAGTAACCTTCAAGAAATTGAGAATGATGTTTTAGCTGATGATGTTGTCTTTGATAAGCAAATTGATGCTTCCAAAGAATTTAATATCAATGGCGAAACCGTTACTATTGGACTAAAACAATTATAAAATAAAAGGTCTGCTAACTTTGATTAGTTGGCCTTTTTATCATTAATTATATTTAAGATGGCTGACAAGGATATTGACATGAAATAGCTGATGTGGTAATATTTAATCAAAGATATCCAAAAGGGGAGTAGCTAATATATCATATTCGTCAACACGGTGAAACCCGGATATGGTAGTCATTTAGATGATAAGCAAGACCTTTTATATAGGTCTTGTTTTATTTTATCTAAAGGAGAATAATATGTTTAATGAAAAAACTTATCAAGAAGTATTAAAAGAATTCAATGTTGACAAAAACATTGGTTTAAGTGAAGTAGAAGTAAAGAATAGAAAAAATGAATATGGCCTAAATTCTCTTAAAGAAGCAAAGAAGAAGCCCTTGATATGGCGTTTTTTGATGCAGTTTAAGGATGTTTTGATAATTATTCTTTTAATTGCAGCTATAATTTCTGTTATTGTAGCACCAGAAGAGTGGATCGAAAGCCTAGTAATTCTAGTTGTTGTTTTATTGAATGCTATTTTAGGAGTAGTTCAAGAGAGTAAAGCTGAAAAGTCGTTGGATGCTCTAAAAAAACTTTCAAGTCCAAGTGCAAAGGTACTTCGATCAGGAAATATTTATGCCGTAGAAGCTTCCTCTTTGGTTCCTGGGGATATCATTATTCTTGAAGCTGGTGATTTTATACCAGCAGATGCTAGAATAATAGAACAATCAAAACTACAAGTTGATGAGAGTGCCCTGACAGGGGAAAGCGTTCCTGTTAGTAAAACTATAGAAGCGACAACTAATAAAAATATTTCTCTTGGTGACATGAAAAATATGCTTTTTTCATCAACATTCATCACATATGGACGAGGAATCGCAGTTGTTGTGAAGACAGGAATGAATACTGAAATTGGTAAAATAGCATCAATGTTGATCGATACCAAAATAGAAGCGACGCCACTTCAAAATAAATTGACCCAAATAGGTAAGGTAATTGGTATTGGAGCAATTTTTATTTGTATTGTTGTTTTTCTCCTGGGGTGGCTTCTTAATTCTGAAGACATTTTAAGTTCCTTCAAAACAAGTATTGCTCTAGCGGTTGCGGCTATTCCTGAGGGGTTATCTACAGTTGTTACTGTCGTCTTAGCAATTGGTGTTGAAAAAATGGCTCGTCAAAATGCTATCGTTAAGCGTTTGCCAGCAGTAGAAACACTAGGATGTACTTCAATTGTTTGCAGTGATAAAACGGGGACCTTAACTCAAAACAAAATGACTGTTTTAAAGACTTATGTTGATGAAATAAAAGAAGCTAATAATTCTTTAAATGAAGAGGAGAAAGAAATGCTAACTTTCTTTGCCCTATGTACAGACGCTGAGATCTCTTTTGTTAATGGGTTAGAAAAAAGAACAGGTGACCCAACTGAAACAGCTTTGATTGAAATCAATAATAAGTATGGATTAAATAATAAAAAAATAAAAGAAAACTTTCCTCGATTACAGGAATTATCTTTTGATTCTGAAAGAAAGATGATGACAGTCATTGTTAGATACAATGATAAAATTCTATCAATTACAAAAGGGGCACCCGATGTCATCATTAATCGATCAAAAGAAAACTTTAATAAACAACAAGCCCTTGAGGCAAATCAAAAAATGGCCAGTGAAGCCTTAAGAGTATTAGCAGTTGCTATAAAATATTTAGAGAACATTCCTCTTGAAGATGAAATGAATAGTGAAACATTAGAAAATAATCTTGAGTTTATTGGCTTAGTCGGTATGATTGATCCTTCTCGTCCTGAAGTTAAGGAAGCAATTAAGGTAGCTACAGGAGCAGGAATTAGGACAATAATGATTACAGGAGACCATATTGCAACTGCTTCTGCTATTGCTAGGGAACTAGGAATTCTTCATAATGGGGAATTAGCAATTACTAGTGAAGAACTACATAAAATGACTGACGAGGAATTATTCAAAAATATTGAAAAATATTCGGTCTATGCTCGTGTAGCACCAGAAGACAAGGTGAGAATAGTCAACACATGGCAGGCTAAAGGAATGGTTGTTTCGATGACTGGTGATGGTGTCAATGACTCTCCAGCATTAAAAACAGCAGATATTGGATGTGCCATGGGAATAACGGGAACTGATGTTGCTAAAGAGGCTGCTGCTATGATTTTGGTGGATGATAATTTTGCTACAATTATCAGCGCTGTCCGTGAAGGACGAGGAATTTATGATAATATTAAAAAGGCGGTAAAATACTTGTTGTCTAGCAATATTGGAGAAATTGTGACCATTCTCTTCGCCTCAATTATTTCTGCTGTCTCAAGTCTTTCTTTTGGAGTACCACTTCTTCCGATGCATTTATTATGGGTCAATTTAATAACTGATAGTTTACCAGCATTTGCTCTTGGTCTAGAAAAACCAGATGATAAAGTAATGAAAAAAGCTCCTAGAAATAAGAAAGAAAGTTTTTTTGCTAACAAAATGGGATTCACTATCATTTGGCAAGGTTTATTAATTGGATTGCTCACTTTGACTGCTTACATCATTGGTCATACAATCAACCCTAACAATTATTTAGGACAAACAATGGCTTTCTTAACGCTTGCCACATTACAGCTATTTCATGCTTTTAATATAAAAAGCGATCATTCAGTATTTACAAAACAGGCTTTTAATAATAAATATTTGATTCTTGCCTTTGTTCTTGGCTTAGGATTACAACTATTAATAATCTATATTCCTCCATTTGCCAGCATCTTTAAACTAGAGGCTTTGCCGCTAGATTTGTTGATTTTGTGTTTGGGGTTATCACTAGTAATGGTATTAGTTTGTGAGATTGTAAAAATAGCAAACAAATTAAGAAATAAAAAGAAAATAAAAAAATCTTGATTTAATCAGGTTGTTTTGCTATAATAATAAGGGCGCCTCATAAAAGCGCAATAAGAAGAATAAATCTCCCCTACGGGAGATTTTTTTATTTATCAAGGAGGAATTAGAATGACAAAGTACATTTTTGTAACAGGAGGGGTTGTTTCCAGTTTAGGTAAAGGGATAACAGCATCCTGCATTGGCAGGTTATTAAAAAATAGAGGATTAAAAGTATTTATGCAAAAATTTGATCCATATATCAATGTTGATCCGGGAACTATGAGCCCATATCAACATGGAGAAGTTTTTGTTACTGATGATGGAGCTGAAACCGATCTTGACTTAGGCCACTATGAGAGATTTATTGATGAAAACTTATCTCAGGATTCAAACATTACTTCAGGAAGAATTTATAAATCTGTAATTGAAAAGGAGCGCCGTGGTGATTATAATGGTGGTACTGTTCAAGTAATTCCTCATATTACAAATGAAATAAAAAACAAAATAAGAAGTGCCGCTGAACATTCTCAGGCTGATGTAATTATCACCGAGATTGGTGGAACTGTTGGTGATATTGAATCTTTACCATTTCTAGAGGCGATAAGACAATGGCGCCGTGAAGCAGGATATGAAAACACTTTTTATGTTCATACCACCCTGGTTCCCTTTTTAAAATCAGCAAATGAGATTAAAACAAAACCGACACAGCATAGTGTTAAGGAATTAAAATCCTTAGGTATTCAACCAGATATGATAGTTTTAAGGTCGGAAGTTGAAATAGGAAACAGTTATCGTGAAAAGATATCCTTGTTTTGTGATGTCAACATTGATGCTGTTGTTGTTGCTAAGGATATCAATATTCTATATGAAATGGCTATGGAATTTGAAAAGCAAAAGGTTGATCAATATATTTGTAATTATTTCAAACTAAATACAGCACCTCTTGACATGAGGGAATGGAATGAACTTGTCAATAGAATTAAAAATCTTAATGGTGAGATTAGGATTGCTCTTGTGGGAAAATATGCGGAACTTCATGATGCCTATTTATCAGTTAGTGAAGCTTTAAAACATGCTGGTTATTGTGTTGGGAAAAAGATTAAAATTGATTGGATTAATTCAGAAAAAGTCACAAAAGAAAATGTTGATAAGCTTTTAGCTGATGCTAACGGAATACTTGTTCCTGGAGGCTTTGGATCTCGGGGAATTGATGGAAAGTTTGCTGCCTGTGAATATGCTAGAGTCAACAAGATTCCCTATTTAGGAATTTGTTTGGGAATGCAGGTTGCTGTTGTTGAATATATGAGGAATGTTATTGGAATAAAGGATGCCAATTCAACTGAATTTGATGAAGCAACACCAAATCCAGTAATCGATTATTTACCTGAGCAATATAAGGGAATTGAACTTGGAGGAACTTTGAGACTTGGGTTATATGATTGTATCATCAAAGAAAACACCAAGACATATGGTGTTTATCAAAAAACAGCGATAAAAGAGCGTCATCGTCATCGATATGAACTTAACAATAAATATTTGCCACAACTAACAAATTCGGGAATGGTAGTATCAGGAGTCAATCCTCAGACTAATCTTGTTGAAATAATAGAACTCGAAGACCACCCTTGGTTTGTCGCTTGTCAATTTCATCCAGAATTTTTATCAAGGCCTCAAAGACCACATCCATTATTTGTTGGTTTCATAAAAGCATCTTTAGAAAAAATTTAATCGGGTGTTAAAAAATAAAAGTATCGATAAGATACTTTTTTTCATAAAAGTGACATTTTTTTCTAAATAAAAAAATATATAACTGGAAAAAAACACTATCTTAAGGTATAATATATAGAAGGTGATTCACATGAATGATGTATGCAATAAAATTCCTCGTCATATAGCAATTATCATGGATGGAAATGGTACTTGGGCTTTAAAAAGAGGATTACCACGAAATATGGGTCATCGTAAAGGAACCCAGACATTGATCAATACTTTGAAGTATTGTCAACAAATTGGAATTGAATATTTGACTGTTTTTGCTTTTAGCACTGAAAATTGGTCACGCCCAAAGGAGGAAGTAGATTATCTGATGAAGCTTCCTGAGCAATTTTTGGAGAAATACCATACTGAAATGATTGAAAATGGTGTTCGTTTAAGAGTTATTGGAAGAAGAGACAATTTAGATATAAAGCTACAAGAAAAAATTATTCAAGTGGAAAAGGAAACAGAGGCTAACACAAATATAAACTTTACTTTGGCATTTAATTATGGTGGGAAAGATGAAATAGTACAGGCTACTAAAAAAATAATTGTTGATGTTATTGATAAAAAAATCGGTATCAATGATGTTGATGAAAAAATGTTTGGTGAATATTTATATACTAAAGATATTCCCCCAGTTGATTTAATGATTAGAACGAGTAACCAAATAAGAATAAGTAATTTTATGCTATGGCAAATTGCCTATAGTGAATTGTTTTTTACAAATACCTTATGGCCAGCTTTTAGACGAAAAGATTTAAACGAGGCCCTTGAAGCATATGCGAACAGGACCCGTCGTTTTGGGGGTATAAAATGAAACAGAGAACAATAACTGCTTTTTTCATGTTAATTGTACTATTACCATTAGTAGTAATTGATCATATAATTGCTGAATGGGGATTTTTTATAGTTGCTATTCTTTTTAGCACTTTTGCTACTTATGAAATAATTAATATGATGTATAAGAGTTCACCAGCACTGAAAATATATCGCTATCTTGTCCCTGCTTTTTCTGGTATTATAACAGCATTAGCTTGTTTAGCTACCAAAAATGGAACGGGAAGCATTGATTTATTAAATGAATACTTTATATATCACTTTTATGTCTTAATTAGTTTTTTAGGATTTTCAGCAATTATTCTGGGATTGATGATATTCACACCTAATTCTTCAACAAAAGATATTTTTGGCTGTCTTGCTGCGCTGACATATGCTGGTTTGATTTTTGGCTATGTCTTAAGCATTAGATACTTAGAACCGATAAACATTAATAAAGGAATTATTGATTTAAATGGAGTGAAGAGTTTTATCTATGTCTATTCCATTGTCGTCTCTACCGATATGTTTGCTTATTTTATCGGAATTAAATGGGGTAAGCATAAGTTGTGTCCTAATATAAGCCCGAAGAAGTCAGTTGAAGGTGCTGTTGCTGGTTTTATAGCAGGTAGTCTTGTGGGTACAGTTGTTCTTTTTGTTGCAAATATTGTTAATCCTTTAGCAACAAATGATATAATACTAGCAGTTGTTGGAGCTATTGCTTTTTCTAGTTTCCTTTCAATAAATGTTCAGATTGGCGACTTAATTGCTTCTAAAATTAAAAGAGGATATAACATTAAAGATTTCTCTAATTTCTTTCCAGGACATGGTGGTGTTTTGGATCGCTTTGATAGTCTGCTATATTCAGGAATATGGTTTTATATCATAATCCAATGTGTTGAATTAATAATCATAGGAGTTTGAGATGAAAAATATTTTTTTACTAGGGGCAAGTGGCTCAATCGGAACCCAAACATTAGATATAATCAGTAATAATAGCGATTTTTGTTTGAAATCTATTTCTATTGGCAAAAACATTAAGCGAGCAACCTCAATAATCAAAGAATTTAAACCTGAGTTTGTTGGTGTCTCTAGTAAAGAAGATATGTTAAAATTAGTTAAAGAATTTCCCGAGGTTGAATTCGGTTATGGGGAAGAAGGACTGATTAAAGCAGCAACATATGGAGATGAAGGGGGCTTTTTAATTAATGCTGTTGTTGGTATGGTTGGATTAGTTCCAACTATTGCAGCAATAAAGAAAAAGCGGGATATCTTGTTAGCTAATAAGGAAACATTGGTAACTGGTGGCGAGATTATTATGAAGTTAGTCGAAGAATATCAGGTCAAGCTATTCCCTATTGACAGTGAACATAGTGCCATTTATCAATGTTTAATTTCAGGAAGAAAAGAGGATGTTTCTCGAATTATTATTACTGCTAGTGGAGGAGCCTTTAGAGATAAAACTCGTGATGAGTTAGTAGATGTTACTTTAGAAGAGGCACTGCATCATCCAAATTGGTCAATGGGAAACAAGATTACTGTTGATTGTGCAACAATGGTAAACAAAGGATTAGAGGTCATTGAAGCCCATTATTTATTTGATATGCCATATGAAAAAATAGAAACCATTATCCATCCTGAAAGTATAATTCACTCGATGGTAGAATATAAAGATGGTTCAACTATGGCACAAATGTCAGTTCCGAACATGATGCTCCCCATTCAATATGCCCTATACCATCCAAGACATAGAGATAATATCTCTCTTGAAAAAATTGATTTCAATAGTCTTGGCTCGATATCCTTTAGAAAAATGGATTTTTTGCGATATCCAATGATTAAAATGGCTTATGAAGTGGGAAAAAAAGGCGGATTAATGCCTACTGTTTATAATGCTGCCAATGAAGCAGCGGTTGATCTTTTCATACAGGGGAAAATTAAATTTATAGAAATTGAAAATATTATTAAAGAGATGGTATTAAAATACCAGAATAAGAATATAGCTAAATTAACTTTGGAAAGCATTTTAAAAATGGATTTAGAAGTTAAAGAAGATGTATATGGAAGATATGAGGTAAAATGATGGATTATATAATTGGAATAATAGCGTTTATTTTTGTTTTAGGAATAATTATTTTAGTGCATGAAGGCGGACATTTTTACTTTGCAAGAAGAGTAAATATTCTGTGCCGTGAATATGCCTTTGGAATGGGTCCAATATTATTAAAAAAGAAAAAAGGGGAGACCTTGTATTCTTTAAGAGCTTTTCCAATCGGTGGATTTTGTGCTATTGCTGGGGAAGAAGTGGAAGACGATCCGTTTAAAAATAGAGAGAGTGTAAAACTCGATATAAAAGATGGAATAATTGTTGGCTTTTATCTTGAAATTGAAAATCCAAAGATTAATTATCCTGTATACAAAATAAATAGTTATGACATTTTTGATGCTCAGGAAACTGGTAATTTATACATGGAAGTCTTTGAAGGGGATCAGTTAAAGCGATACCCTGTTGACTCTCAAGCGATGATCTATGAAAGAAAGATTGAATTTCAGATCGCCCCATATAATCGAACCCTAAATTCTAAAAAGAAGAATGCTCGAGCAATGGTCATGTTTGGTGGTCCATTAATGAATTTTCTTTTAGCACTAGTTGTCTTTTTTATCGCTGGACTTATTCAGGGATATGTTAACTATGATTCATCAGTCCTTGATGATATAACTGAAGGAACACCAGCTTACATTGCTGGCTTGCGCGATGATGATGAAATCATCAATTTAAAGAGTGGAACATTGGTTCAAGATGTAGCTAAGTGGGATGATATCTCAGTATTTATGTCTGATTATCAAACTCTAGGGGGATTAGATACAATTACTGTAACATATTTACGCGATGGTGAAGAAAAAGTAGCTTCTTTAATACCTGTTGTTTATGTATATAACGGGGGATTTGCTAGTGATTATACCATAGTTGATAAGGTTGTTGTTGGTATTGTCTCAACGATTGATAATAACTTGTCAAATAATACAGAAATAAAAGTTGGTGATCAAATCCTTGAAGTTGAGGGAACTACAGTGGTTTCTTGGGGAGATGTTTATCATATCTTTGAGAGTTATATTGGTGATAGTGAATCAGATGATGAAAACTGGATCAATTTAAAGGTTCTCCGTGATGGCGAAGAATTAGTTATAAAAGTAAAACCATTTAGTAAAGTTTTAATGGAAAAGCAGACGACTACATCAGGAGAACAAATCCCAGCAGTTAAAGTAGCAATGGGAGTTTCTCCAACATATAAATTCTCTTTATTAAAGAGTTTTGCTTATAGTGGTCAAAGAACAGTATCTTCTTTTACCGCAATCATTGATACTTTTGACTTGTTGTTCAATGGTGATGTTGGTGTTCAAAACTTATCTGGACCAGTTGGTATTTTTAGTTTAACAAAAGATGTTGCCACTCAGGGAATTGCTCCAATATTAAATTTAATAGGTTTATTGAGCGTTAATATTGGCTTGTTGAACCTGTTACCAATTCCTGCTCTGGATGGTGGGCGTTTAGTATTTTTAGCATATGAAGCAATTACCAAGAAAAAGGCTAATCAAAAGGTAGAAACTGTATTAATAACAGTAACGATGTTGTTACTATTTGGATTAATGATTTATGTAACATTTGGTGATATTTTAAGATTATTAGGAATAAGAGGTTAAATTGATGAAACAATCGTTATTATTTGCTCCAACATTAAGAGATATGCCTAAAGAAGCAGAAGTAACCAGCCATAAGATATTGCTTAAGGGGGGCTATATTAAACAAAGTGCTGCTGGTGTATATTCATACCTTCCTTTGGGATATAAAATTATTAAGAAAATTGAAAACATTATTAGAGAAGAATTGGATAAAATTGGTTGTAGTGAACTATTAATGCCTGCTCTACAATCCAAGGATTTATGGGTTGAAAGTGGCAGATGGGAAGCTTATGGCAAGGAATTGATGCGACTGGAAGATCGCCATGAGAGATCTTTTTGTCTTGGTCCTACCCATGAAGAGGTTATTACCAGTGTAGTCAGGGATTTCATATCAAGTTATAAAAAACTTCCTCTAGCCCTATATCAGATTCAGACTAAATTCCGTGATGAATTTAGACCTAGATTTGGATTGATGCGTGGTCGGGAGTTCATTATGAAGGATTTGTATACATTTCATGCCAATGAAGAGGATTTGGATGTTTGGTATCTCAAAGTGAGAAAAGCATACCAAAACATTCTTGACAGAATGGATTTACATTATCGAATCGTTCGTGCTGATAGTGGAAATATTGGTGGTTCTTCAAGTGAAGAATTTATGATTCTTTGTGATATTGGAGAAGATACTATTGTATATAGTGATTCTAGCGATTTTGCAAGCAATTTGGAACTATACGATTTAAAGGTTGGCGACCCTTCTCCTGATGGAGTTGGTCATATCCTTCATGCTAAGGGAATTGAAGCTGGTCATATTTTTAAACTAGGAACGAAATATTCATCACCGATGAAGGCTAATTTTGTTGACAGAGATGGCGTTTCTAAACCAATCATTATGGGATGCTATGGAATGGGAATTAGCAGATTATTGATGGCAATCCTTGAACAGCATTATCGCGATGAAAAAGCTATTTGGCCAAAACAAGTTAGACCTTTTGATGTCCATGTTTTACCACTTGACAAAGAAGAAACCCCTAACTTTATGACTGCTCTAGATTTGTATAAGGCATTAAAAGAAAAAGGAATAGAAGTATTGTTCGATGACCGAACAGAAAGCGCTGGTGTTAAATTCAAAGATGCTGACCTGATTGGTATTCGTCACCGAATTGTTGTTGGTAGACGAGCAAATGAGGGTATCTTTGAATACAAGGATATAAAAGAGGATATCACAAAAGAGATCACTCTAGATGAATTACTAACAATGGACTATAAATTATAGATATCAGGAGGAAAGTATGAAAGGATTTAAAAATGTTAATGTTTATATTGAAGGATCAGGAATTGTAAAAAGCTCAGTTGTTTTTGAAAATGGAAAAATAACTTCTTTTCAGGAAGAAGAAGGATTACTAGAACTAAACAATGATTTAATCGTTGTCCCTGGATTTATTGATAAACATATCCACGGAGCAAACAATTCTGACTCTATGTATCCAACAGTTGAGGATATAAAAAATATTTCAAAGACAATCGCTAGTGAAGGTGTTGCTACTTACATGCCGACTACTATGACTCAAAGCGAGGAAAACATTGATAAAGCTTTAAAAAACATTAAAGAATACATTGAAAAGGAAAATAAAGAGGGAGCCTTTGTTCTTGGAACTCATCTCGAAGGTCCTTTCATTTCTCCAAAGTACAAAGGAGCACAACCTGAGGTTTATATTGTTCCTTGCAGTGTTGAAGAATTCATGCATTATCAAGCAGTTAGTGGAAATAATATTAAGCAAGTAACCCTAGCATATGAAGAAAATGGTAAGGACTTGTGCAATTATTTGTATTCTCAAGGAATTGTTGCGAGTATCGGACACACCAATGCTACAGCCCTAGAAGTTATTGAGGCTGCTAAAAATGGTGTTACCTCAGCAACCCACACATATAATGCCATGAAACCATTGCATCATCGCGAAGCGGGAACTGTTGGTGGTGTTATGCTATCCGATAGTATTTATGCCGAGTTAATTGCTGATTTAGTCCATGTTTGTCCAGAATCAATTAAAATATTGTGTAAGATAAAGGGTCTTGACCGAATAGTTTTGGTTACCGATGCCATTGAATCAAAGCATTTACCTGATGGTACATATAGCTTAGGTGGTCAAAAGGTAATAGTTAAGGGAAAAGAAGCTCGTTTAGCTGATGGCACACTTGCTGGTAGTACTCTAAAAATGAATCAGGCAATTAAAAATATTATGGATGTTTTAGGAATAGATCTGACAAGAGCTGTTGATTTAGCGACGATAAACCCAGCAAGGAATCTGGCTATCAATCAATCTAAGGGATCAATTGCTTTAGGAAAAGATGCTGACTTTGCGGTAATCGATAAAAATCTTAATGTTTATATGACAATAAGCAAGGGAAGAGTAATTTATAATAATTTATAATGATTAATTTTACATGATAGGAGAATAGATATGCTCAACAATGCGAATAAATATCAGGAATATGCTGTTAGAATTAGAAGGCAACTCCATATGTATCCAGAAGTCGGGTATGATATTGATAATACCATTAAATTCATTGCTGGTGAACTTGATAAATTGAATGTAAAATATTACAAAAATATTGGAATTGCTAGTTTAGTGGCAGTGATAAAGGGGCAAAAAGACTCTCCAGTCATTGGCTTTCGAGCTGATGTTGATGCTCTAGATATCGAAGAAAAAAATGAAATAAGCTATAAATCAAAAGTAAGCGGGAAAATGCATGCTTGTGGCCATGATGTTCATGGAGCAATTCTTTTAACATTGATTAAATATCTTATCGATGAGAAGGTAGTAATCAATGGCACTTTAAAGTTTGTCTTTCAGGCAGCTGAGGAAGGACCTCATGCTGGTGGTGAACTGGTTTGTCTTGACCCAATAATGGATGATGTTGATGTATTTTATGCTTTTCATGTTAATCCTTCGATTGATGCTGGTAAAATAGGTTTGAAATTTGGTGAATTTAATGCCAGCTGTGACGATTTTGTGATTAAAATGATCGGTAGATCTGGTCATGCTGCCTATCCTCATTTAGCAATTGATCCAATTCAAATGGCGGTTGAAGTCTATAACTTAATTCAAAACATGAAAAATCGAGAATTAGATCAAACCGAAAAATCGGTAATTTCGATTTGTGTTTTAGAAAGCGGAAAGGCCTTTAATATCATTCCTGATTATGCCTATATGAAAGGAACGGTTAGAACATATAGCAAAGAGATCAAGGCTAAGATAAAACAGTGTATGACAGAAATAGTCAGTAGTATTGCTACCTTACATGGTGGTAGTTACGAACTTGATTATCGTGATGGTGTTATCCCAACAATCAATACTCCTGAAGTCTGTGATTTTCTGAAGGGTGTTATTATTGAAACCATTGGTAGCGATAATTATATTGAGATGAATAACGTGTCAATGGGTGTAGATGATTTTGCATATTATGTGGATAAAGCAAAAGGAGCGATGATGTGTCTGGGAACTAGAAACGAGGACAAGGATTGCATATATCCATTACATAACTCCAAATTTAATGTCGATGAAGATGTATTTATAATTGGAGTTGAAGTTTACTTACAAGCAATTTTAAAATATTTACAATGATAGGATGATGATTTATGACTTACTTACTCGAAGGTGTTAGTATTACATTAGGGCTGGGATTGATAATCTTTATAGCCAATAGTATAATAACAACAATGAATCCTAAAATTAGAGGATTAATAAATTTAATTATCGGAATATTCTTGATAATAATTTTTGTATTAGCCTACATTTTAGATAATTATTTCTTCAAGGTTGCATATTATCCGTATGTATACTATATATTCGGAGGAGTTTCTATATTATATACTCTTACCGTCCCAACGATATTGTTCATCAGGGGAGAACGTCAAGGATTTTCTTTGAAGAGAAACAAACTCCTTTACACCACTGATAAGAGTGAATATATGTATATAATTTATCGCCACAAGGATAAGATATTTCTCAAGAACAATCGGGGAATTATTATTAAAATGAATAAGAGAGCTTTTGAAGATCAGGTAATTGAGACATTGAACAAAAAACTCAATATTAATGTTGATGAGGATCACATCAATAAGTATGGAACAGTTACTGCTGGTAGTAAAAAAAAGAGTGTCTATTCCTGCTATCTAATTGATATCGACGATGATTTAAATATTCAGGGCTTTATACCTTACGATAAATATGAAGTGGTCAATATCAATGGCGATTATTTAGATAAACAAATAATTCTCAGACTTATGTTAGAGGAAAAATTTAATATTATATTATAAAAAGGCTATGTTATTA
>JAQUYR010000102.1 GCA_028691715.1 Bacilli bacterium
CTGGATCAAGTGGGATGTCACAGAATATTTCTAGTTCTTCATCTCAATGTGGTGTTCTGGTTAATTTTTCCTCAACATATGCCGCAAATAAATTGATCTGTATAACTGATAGCAAAGGAAGAGTAATAGCAGCCTTCAAGCCATCGAAAAAGTTTCAGTCGATTGTTATCTCAACATCAAAATTGCACTTGTTTAGAACCTATAATATCTATGTCGGTGGTACGATAACTGGTGATGAAAACTGTGGCTATTATACTAATGCTGAATATGATGGTGATGGAAAACTCTATACTACATATAAGCAGTCATCTAGGGCTGTTACCAATGGAACATCATCAGGAATGGGAGGAATGATGAAATGACATCAATGCAAATATTCGAACGCTATGAGAAAAAATTTGTCATAACTGATGAAAAAAAGAAAAAGTTGCTCGAGTGCTGTAAAGATCGTCTGGTAAACGACAAGAATGGTAATTCTGATGGTAGTTATAAGGTATATAGCCTTTATTTTGATGATAAATATCAGAATATCATCCGTACCTCAACATCAAAGCCATTGTATAAAGAAAAAATGCGAGTTAGGTGTTATGGTAGGCTTCCTGAAAAAGGTGATGTTGTCTATCTGGAGATCAAAAAGAAATATCAAAATCGGGGGAATAAACGCCGTATCAAAATGACTTACCAGGATTGTCTCGATTATTTGAATAAAAAGAAGAGGCTAGCATTTGATGATTATGTCAGTGAACAAGTTATAAAAGAAATTGACTACTATTTAAAGCAGAACAATGTCAGCCCTGCCTGTTTTATAAGCTCTGAAAGAATAGCTTATTTCGATAAAGATGATGAAACATTGAGAATCACTTTTGACAGAAACATAATTACTAGAACAGTGAATCCTAACCTGGACTCTGAAAGTGGTGAAAACCTTATTGATGATGATACTTGGGTTATGGAAGTGAAGTTCAACAGAGCTATTCCTCTATGGTTTGTCCAAATATTATCAAATTTAGAAATATATAATCAGCCATTTTCCAAATATGGAAAAACATTTATTAAGGAAAAACAAAATCATCAGGATATATCGGTAAACAAAATTGATAATCCAAAGAAAACAAGGAGAAGAAGATAATGATGAATTTTAATTACAGTTTTTTAACAGTCTATGTCACCGATAATATTACTTTAAAGAGTACTATTATCTGTTTATTGCTCACTTTATTTTTAGGAGCAGTTTTTGCTATTTTTTACAACTTTACCAAGAAAAAGGAGGGAATAGATCGCTCTTTTGTCACTTCTATTGTTTTGTTACCAATCATTGTTGCTATTGTTATAATGCTTGTCAGCAATGATATCGTCAAGGCTTTTAGTTTAGGAGGAGTGTTTGTACTGATCCGCTTCCGTACCAGAATTAAGGATACCAAGGATGCTATGTTTTTATTTGCTGTTGTTGCTATTGGTTTTGCAGCTGGTTTGGAATACTACTTGTATGCTGTAATCATCGCTATTTTCTTATTGATCGTTTTAACTGTTCTCCATATAATTAAACTTGATCGTCCAGATCCAAGGGCTTTTAAAATGAAGATAATGATTCCAGAAAACTTGAATTTTGTTGACATGTTTGATAATATTTTTGACAACTATTTAATTGATTATAAACTAAAACAGGTAAAGGTTATCGATTTTGGTGCGCTTGTTGAACTGACATATCTGATCAAGATGAAAGATATCACCATGCAAAAAAAATTCTTGGATGAGCTTCGAGTAAAAAATGGCAATCTGAACATTGTTATTACCAATGATTACAATTTGGTAACTGCTTCAAAATAGAAAAAATTGGGATAATATTAATCCCCTTTTTAGATTTGAAAAAATGCTCATTTTTTATTGTTTTCTTTACAAAAATGGAGAATAGGGTTATAATTATATAGTAATTGGGGTGTAGTTATGAGTGAATTATTACTTGCTTATGCAACTATTAATGCAGTTGGCTTAAGTTTATTGTTGACAATATATGTTTTTATGCGCCAAAGATCGCGTTTTTTCACGCTTGATCAGCACATATTTGTCGCCATTTTAGCTGCAAATGCCCTAATATTAATTTTTGATGCCTTTATGTGGATACTTGATGGTCAGATTTATCATTTTGCGAGAGATTTTCTCCAACCAGCGACAGTGATATATTATATTTTAAATCCGGTTGTAGGGATGATTTGGCTGATATATGTCTATTTACAGATCTTTGGCTCTTTCAAAAAGATGCGCTACAAATGGATTCTGATATTTTTACCATTTGTCTTAAATATCGTTTTAGCAATGCTTAGCTTAAAATATGATCTGCTTTTTTATATCAATCAGGACAATACCTATATTCGGGGTCAATTCTTCTATGTTGAATCAATTATCAGCTTTTCTTATTTAGCTGTTGCCTTTGCTATTATTATCATCTATCGTAAGCGAATTAAAAGAGAAAAGGTGCTTCCTCTAATAATGTATGCTGTTCCCTCAACAATTGCGGGGATAATTCAGGTATTATTTTATGGTGTGAGTATTATTTGGGTGAGCACAGCCGTTGCCTCCTTAATTGTTTTCATCGGACTGCAGAGTAAATCATTGATCACCGATCACTTAACCGGTCTTTATAACCGTGGCCATCTGGAAAATTACCTGGTGTGGAAATTATCTAAAAGAGATGGGAAGAAATACCTTTCAGGAGCGATGCTCGATATCGACCGCTTCAAAGATATCAATGACAAGTTTGGTCATATTGCTGGAGACATCGCTTTAGAAGAAGCCAGCCAAGTTTTATTAAAGAGTGTGGGGAAAAAGGATTTTATTGCTCGATATGCCGGTGATGAATTTGTCATCATCACGGAAAGTTTAGATAAGGATTATATCGAAAATGTCTTAAAGAAGCTTGAGGACAATCTAATCGTTCATAACCGTGTCAAGAACAATCTTTATGATCTTCATTTTAGTTATGGATACCATGTCTTTGGCCCAACAGAGGATTATGATTTTGAAAATTTCATTAATACTATTGATAAAAAAATGTATCAGAATAAAAAAGAAAAGTATGATAGTTTAATTGATTTATATGATTACCCCGACTACTTGGTATGATTAGAATCAATAAAGCAAAGCTCTAGGAAATTGTTTTTAATTACTAGGGCTTTTTAATAGGAAAAATTTGAAAATCATCAAATATTATGGTATAATATTCTTATAAAATGATAAAGATTTTGGAGTATTTTTATGAGAAAATCATTAAAATTCGAACAAAAGGATTTATTCATAAACATTGTTATTTTAGCCTATGTTTTAATCCAGTTATTTTTCTATATCTTAGTTACTTTTATCGGGGTAAAGGATATTGGCTATTTGATCAATTATTCATCAATTGCCCTAAATTTTCTTTTTTCAATTTTTTTAATACTTATAATTAGAAAAAAGACGACTATGATTGTTGTATTAGCGTTGCTATTCACTCTTCTAGCTGATACTGGTTTGATCATTCTCGAGAAGTGGTATAGTCTATCAGTATTTTTCTTTCTTATTGTTCAGGTTCTCTATGCCCTATATCTTCACAGCTTTAACAAACGACTTTCTCTAAAAAAAGATCTTATTTTACGAATCTCTTTAGCCTTTGTTGTTGAAGTAGTCGCCTATGGATTGATAAAGGAAAAGTATGATTTTTTATTGTTCATAACTCTGCTCTATTTCACCAATTTTTGTATAAATCTGATATTGGCGCTTTTAAACAGCAGACAAAATGTTCTTTTTGCCATGGGATTAACCTTATTCATCCTTTGTGATATCTCTTTGGGATTATATAACAGTCGAGATTATTTAAGCGTCTCCAATAATGGAATAGTAATGGCAATCATCAATTGCCCTATTGATCTTGTATGGATGTTTTATTATCCTTCACAGGTATTGATAGTTTTAAGTATGAAATATAATAGAATGGTGCAAAATGATTAAAATATTAGAATTGTTACAATTAACGATGAAAGAACCGGTCTCTTATGGCTGGTTTCATCTCTTGTTTTGTGGATTAGTAGTCCTGATGATTATTTTTTTATGTTCAAAATTTCCGAATCCAACCGAAAAAACC
>JAQUYR010000021.1:0-17126 GCA_028691715.1 Bacilli bacterium
GATTTTAATATGATAAAAGTATTGACTTATTGACAAGACTATGTTATCATATTAAGATGCGATAGAATGTAAGAAAAAAGAATTATTATTCAACTTTTTTTGCTTAAAAAAACTGTGAGGTGTAATATTTTGAGCTACAAAAACGTGATTTATGGAAGAAATATTGAAAGAAGAAACTATTCAAGAGTTCAGACTAATGTTGAACTACCTAATTTGATTGAAGTACAGACAAAATCATTTGATTGGTTTGTTACTGAAGGAATTGAGGAGCTTTTTAAAGAGATCTCTCCAATTCGTGATCATGGTGAAAAATTGGAATTGTATTTTAAAAATTTTGAATTTGATGAACCAAAATACACTATTCCTGAAGCTAAAAGAAATGATACTAACTATTCGCGTCCTTTAAAAGCAGATGTTAGCCTTGTTTCTAAAGAAACTGGTGAAATCAAGGAACAAAAAATTTTCTTAGGTGAATTTCCAATAATGACACCTTGGGGAACTTTTGTTATCAATGGTGCTGAAAGGGTAATAGTTACCCAAATAATCCGTTCCGCTGGAGCTTTCTATTCAAAAAGTGTCGATAAAAAGACAGCACAAGTTCAATATTATGGACAAATAATTCCAACTCGTGGAGCTTGGATTGAGTTTGAAATGGGAAGTCGAAACATTTGGTATGCGAAATTAGATAGATCAAAGAAGATACCTTTAACCACATTTTTAAGAGCAATGGGTTTGAATTCCAATAAAAATATCAGTGAATTATATGATCCATATGGCAAATCAGATTATTTACAAAATACATTTGAAAAAGATGAAACTTTTGGATCTGATGATGCCCTTGAACAATTATATGATAAATTAAGACCTGGTGAAAAAGCTAATCCAGAAGGCGCTCGTAATTATTTAGCAAGTCGTTTATTTGAAATTCGTCGTTATGATTTAGCAAGTGTAGGTCGTTACAAAGTAAACAAAAAACTAGATGTTTTAGAGAGAATAAACAATATCGGAATTGGAGCATGTTCATTTATAAATGATGTTGTTGATCCTGAAACTGGTGAAATTATTTTCACAAAAGATCAAACTATTGATGAAACTGTAAGAGAATATCTTGATAAACATCGTGAATTGCTGAGAAAAGAATTTGTGTATGAACAAATGCTTGAAGGAAATAGTGTTGTTTTAGAAGTAATAGATGTTAAATATGGAAAAGACCGCGAAAATTCAGTTCGCTTGATTGGAAACGATCAAAGAGAAAGTGTCAACCATGTTACACTATCAGATATTTTAGCAGCAGTAGGATATTTCATAAATCTTCATGAAGGTATCGGAAGAACTGATGATATTGACCACTTAGGTAATAGACGTTTGCGTCTAATTGGTGAGTTATTACAAAACCAATTCAGAATCGGCCTAACAAAAATGGAAAAGAACGTTAAGGATAGAATGTCTACCTCAAATGATACAAAGACTATTGTTCCTCAAAATCTAATCAATATCAGAACTTTAACATCTTCAATTAGGGAATTCTTTGGAAGCAGTCAGTTATCACAATTCATGGATCAGATTAATCCATTATCAGAATTGACTCATAAGCGCCGTTTATCAGCATTAGGTGCTGGTGGACTTACTCGTGATCGCGCTGGATTTGAAGTTCGTGACGTTCATGTATCTCATTATGGAAGAATTTGTCCAATTGAAACCCCAGAAGGTCAGAATATCGGATTGATAAATTCTTTGGCTACATATGCCAGAGTCGATCAATATGGTTTTATTGAAACTCCATATCTTCGTGTAACTCAAATGGAAGGAAATAGGGCAATTGTTTCAAGCGATCCTAATGATGTTATATATTTAACTGCCGATAGAGAAGAAGAGCATTATATTGCTCAAGCAAACACTGAAGTAAACGAAAAATATGAAATTGTTGAAGAAAAAGTTACTGCCCGTCATATGGGTGAAACTTTAGAAATCAATAAAGAAAAAATAGATTTAATTGATGTATCCCCAAAACAAATTGTCGCTGTATCAACAGCTTGTATTCCTTTCTTGGAACACGATGATGCCAACCGTGCCTTGATGGGTGCTAACATGCAACGTCAAGCAATACCGCTATTGAAACCAGAAGCTGCTTTTGTTGCTACAGGAATTGAAGCTAAGGCTGCAAGGGATTCAGGTGTTGCTGTTGTTGCTGATAACGATGGTATTGTTGAATACGTTGATGCCTTAAAGATTATTGTTAAAGAGGTTAGTGGTAATTTAAAAGATTATCCATTGATTAAATATGAACGTTCTAATCACAGCACCTGTGTAAATCAAAGACCAATTGTTGTAAAAGGTGAATTTGTTAAAAAGGGTTGTGTTTTGGCCGATGGTGCTTCTATGGATCGTGGAGAAATGGCCCTTGGAAGAAATGTTGTCATTGCTTTTATGACATGGAATGGTTACAACTATGAAGATGCTGTTGTCATGAGCGAAAGATTGGTTCAAGATGATGTATATACTTCAATTCATATCGAGAAGTATGAAGTTGAAGTTCGTGATACTAAGTTGGGTAAAGAAGAAATTACCAGGGAATTAGATGATCGCAAAGATGCTATTGCTAATTTAGATGAATTTGGTATTATTCGTCTTGGTGCTGAGGTTAAGGAAAACGATATTTTAGTTGGTAAAGTAACTCCGAAAGGACAAACTGATCCAACACCAGAAGAAAGATTATCACGAGCTTTATTTGCTGATAACTCTAAGGATGTCAGAAATACATCTCTAAGAGTTCCTCACGGTGGTGGAGGTATTGTTCATCGAATTGAACACTTCCGTCGTAAAGATGGCGATGAATTACCACCTGCTGTAAATGAAGTTGTTCGTATATTCATCGTTCAAAAACGTAAAATTACAGAAGGCGATAAAATGGCTGGACGTCATGGTAACAAGGGTGTTATTTCAAAAATCCTTCCTCAGGAAGATATGCCTTATATGGAAGATGGAACACCAGTTGATATCATGTTAAATCCTCAAGGTATCCCTTCACGTCTGAATATTGGACAGGTACTAGAAATACATTTAGGTATGGCTGCTAAAAAATTAGGTATTCATGTTGCTACACCAGTATTTGATGGCGTTAGATCAGATGATTTAGCAGAAATCATGAAGGAAGCAGGTATGGCTGAAGATGGAAAAACTGTTTTAATAGATGGCAGAACAGGTAAACCATTTGACAATCGTATTTCTGTTGGTGTTATGTACATGATTAAATTAGCCCATATGGTAGATGATAAATTGCATGCTCGTAGTGAAGGACCATATGCCCTTGTAACTCAACAACCAATGGGTGGTAAAGCCCAAAATGGTGGTCAAAGATTTGGTGAAATGGAAGTTTGGGCCCTTGAAGCTTATGGAGCAGCGTACACTTTAAGAGAAATGCTGACTATTAAATCAGATGATATGGTCGGTAGAAATAAAGTATACAAAGCAATCGTCGATGGTGAGGATATTCCAGCTCCTGGAATCCCTGAATCATTTAGGGTGTTAATAAAGGAACTACAAGGCTTAGGTATCAGTGTTAAGTTAATTGACAATGAAACTGGTGAAGATGTAGCTAATTTGAGTTTAGTTGAAGAAATAGCTATGGCAACAAAAGCCAAGAAATCTAGTTAGTGATAACATATCCTTTTTTGAAAAATTTGAGGTGATAATTTGATTAATAAAAAGAAATATAGTTATATGCAAATAAGTATTGCATCTCCAGAGGAAATAAGAAGTTGGAGTCATGGAGAAGTAAAGAAACACGAAACTATCAATTATAGAACCTTAAAACCAGAACGCGATGGCTTATTTTGTGAAGTAATTTTTGGTCCTACCAAGGATTATCAATGCTCTTGTGGAAAATCTAAAAGATCTCCTAAAGGAGATACTAAATGTGATCGCTGTGGTGTTGATTTAACTGAGAGTAAAGTAAGACGTGAACGTATGGGGCATATTGAATTAGCAGCTCCAGTCGTTCATACATGGTTTTTAAGAAACAGTCCAAGTAAAATCGCTTTGATGCTTGATATGAAGACTAAAGAAGTGGAAGATATTGTTTACTTAGCTTCATATATAGTAGTTGATCCTGGAACAATTGAGAGTTTGCAAAAGGGAAGAATTCTTTCAGAACAGGAGTGCAGTGTTTTACAAAGGCAATTTGGTAGTTCAAAATTTAAAGCTCTTACTGGAGCTGAAGCTATCAAAAAATTATTGAAGGATTTAGACCTTCAAGAAATTACTACTCATTTACGTACCGAATTAAAAACGGCTACAAAACAAAAACGAGAAAAGCTTATTAAGCGTCTCGAAGTTGTAGAAGCATTCTATAAATCTGGTAATAAGCCAGAATGGATGGTAATGGATGTTATACCGGTATTACCTCCAGATTTAAGACCAATGGTTCAATTAGATGGTGGTAGATTTGCTACTACTGATTTAAATGATTTGTATCGTCGTATTTTGAATAGAAACAATCGACTACGCAAGCAATTTGAGCAACGAGCTCCTGGACTAATCACTAAGAATGAAAAGCGTATGCTTCAAGAGGCAGTTGATGCTTTAATTGATAATGGTAAACGAAACAAAAAAGTAGTTGTTGAAAAGAAAAGACCACTTAAGTCTTTATCAGATTTATTGAGAGGTAAGCAAGGTCGCTTCCGTCAAAATCTACTTGGTAAACGTGTTGACTACTCTGGTCGTAGCGTTATCGTTGTTGGTCCAGACCTACAGATGTACCAATGTGGTATTCCTCGTGAGATGGCATTGATATTATTTAAACCATTTATTATCAATGCGATTATGAAGCGTGATCAGGAAAATCAAGATGCCAATAGTACAAAGATTAATATTAAAAAAGCTAAAGAGATGATCGATGAAGGCCATCCAATTGCGATGACTGAATTAGAAAAGATAATTGTTGAACATCCAATTCTATTGAACAGAGCACCTACTCTTCATAGATTGGGAATTCAAGCTTTTGAGCCAAAGTTGGTTGAAGGAAAAGCTATTAGGCTTCATCCTCTAGTTACAACGGCTTTCAATGCCGATTTCGATGGTGACCAAATGGCCGTCCATGTTCCATTATCTCAAGAAGCTCAAGCAGAAGCGCGACTATTAATGCTAGCTTCAAAGAATATTTTGGCTCCAAAAGATGGTAAGCCAATTGTTACTCCATCTCAGGATATGGTTTTGGGTAATTATTATTTAACAATTGAAAAAGCTGGAGAAAAAGGCGAAGGAAAAGTCTTTAAAGATATCAATGAAGTCGAGATGGCTTATGAGAATGAAGAGATTACTTTCCATACAAGAATAGCCATCCCCGCAAAATCGATCAATAATCCCCATTTTACACCTGAACAAATGGAAAAGTATTTATTGACAACTTACGGAAAAATTATTTTTAATAGTATCTTCCCTCAGGAGAAGCCATATGTTCCTTATGTCAATGAAGCGACTATCGAAAATTTGACTGAAAAAACAGATGATAAATTCTTCTTGAAAAAGGGTACTGACATAAAGGGATACCTTCATGAACATTCTCATGACATCCCTCATCCATTTAAAAAGAAATTCTTAAGTCAAGTAATTGCTGAGGTCTTTAAGCAATTTAAACTTGCTGAGACATCTAAGACTCTGGATAAGATGAAGGATTTAGGTTTCAAGTATTCGACTGTTGCTGGTATTACAGTTGCTGTTTCTGATATCAATGTTATTGGAACTAAGGCAAAGGTTTTAGCTGATGCTGAAGAGAAGGTTAAGAAATATGATGCTTGGTATAACCGTGGCTTATTAACTAATAATGAGAGACGAACTAATGTTATCAATGTTTGGAAAGAGACAAAGGAAACATTGGAAAAGGATATCAAGGAAGAAGTAAACGAAAAATATATTGATAATCATATCTATATGATGAGTGATAGCGGTGCCCGTGGTAGTATTGCCAATTTCGTTCAATTATCTGGTATGCGTGGATTGATGGCAAAGCCAAATAATGAAACAATAGACATTCCTATTCGTTCTTCCTTCAGAGAAGGTTTAACCATGTCAGAATTCTTCATTTCCACCCATGGAGCGCGAAAAGGATCAACAGATACCGCTTTGAAAACAGCAGAATCTGGATACTTAACAAGACGTTTAGTCGATGTAAGTCAAGATGTTATTGTTGTTCAGGATGATTGTCATACCGATAAAGGAATGAAAGTTACTGAATTAGTGGCTGAGGATGGTCGAATCATAGTTCCACTACTCGATCGCATCAGAGGTCGTTATACTAACAAACCAGTTTTAGATCCAAAAACAGGAGAAGTTATTATTGGAGCTAATGAATTTGTTACTGATATTATAGCTGATAAAATTATTAAATGTGGTGTTAAAGAAGTATATATTAGAACACTATTGACATGTAACTGTAAGAATGGTGTTTGTGTTAAATGCTATGGTTCCGATTTGTCAACTGGAGAAGTTGTTGAAAGAGGAGAAGTAGTTGGAGTTATCGCCGCTCAGTCTATTGGTGAGCCAGGTACTCAGTTAACCATGAGAACATTCCATTCTGGTGGTGTTGCTGGTGATGATATTACTCAAGGTCTTCCACGTATTCAAGAATTATTTGAAGCTCGTGAACCTAAAGGCAAAGCTATTATTTCTGAAATAGATGGCTTAGTTACCGCTATCAAACCAGAGAATTCTAATCGATTCGAAATAACTGTTCGTAATAAAGACACCGAAGAAGAGAAAAAATATCTTACAGATAGTGGAAAAGTTGTTGTTGTTCATGAAAAGGATTCTGTTAAAGCTGGAGATAAACTTACTGAAGGCTTAATTCATCCTCGTGAATTATTGAGAGCTGGTACTGTTGAAGATGTTGAGAAATATATCTTGAAAGAAGTTCAAAAAGTATATCGTTCTCAAGGTGTTGACATTTCTGATAAACATATTGAAATAATTATCAAGCAGATGTTACAAAAAGTAGTGATTACTAATGAGGGAGAAACAGATTTATTACCAGGTAGTTATATTTCTAAGAGTGAACTATATAGTTATATGGAAGAATGCATTTTAAATGGTAAAATTCCACCGATAACAAAACCAGTTTTACTTGGAATTACAAGAGCCTCTTTAAAATCAGATTCTTTCCTATCAGCTGCTTCCTTCCAGGAGACTACTAGAGTGTTAACTGAAGCCGCAATTCGTGGTAAAAAAGACTATTTAGAAGGATTAAAAGAAAATATTATAATTGGAGGTTTGATTCCTGCTGGTAGTGGTATCGCTTATGCGGATATTCTTAAAGTAGAACCAGAAGAAGAAACCGAAGACGAAAAAGAGCAATAGATGATTATGTCATCTATTTTTCTTTCTAACAATATTTATTTTTCTTGTAAAAAAAAGCAAATCATGATAAACTACTATTATTAAAAGGAGAAAATGATATGTTTGGAAAAAGAAGCGATGGCAAAAAAATAAAAGGATTGAGTCCAGTAAATAAAATAATTCCTCATATTATGAGTGCTCGCCATGATTCTCAAAACCTTTTTAAATACGAATTGCGTTGTGAATCTTTAGATGAATTTATTGCTAAAGAGAAAGAAGAAAAGATCTCAATAAACTATATGCATGTGGTAATTGCTGGTATCGTAAGATTGTTTGCTCTTCGTCCTCAATTGAACAGATTTGTCATGAATGGAAGAATTTTTAAGAGAAATAATATTATGGTTTCCTTTGTTGTAAAAAAAGCTTTACGCGATGATGTTGAAGAGACGACTGTAAAGTTAAGTTTTACCGGAAAGGAAAGTATATATCAAATAAAGGATAAAATTGATGAAGCGATTAAAGCGAATAGCAATATCAATGCTGTTAATGATACCGATAAAACAGCAAAATTCTTCACAACAATTCCTAATTTTTTCATAAAGGTAGCAGTAGGATTTATTAAATGGTTAGATAAACATGGAATGCTTCCCAAGAAGATTATTGATGCTAGTCCATTTCACACTTCAATTTTTGTTACTAATTTAAAATCGATTAAAACTGATTATATTTATCATCATATTTATGACTTTGGAACAACAGGAATATTCATCAGCATGGGTAAAGAAAAGCAACAAGCAGTTGTTGATAAAGAGGGAAAAATAGTTGTCAGTAAAGTAATGACACTTGGAGTAGTTACTGATGAAAGGTTCTGTGATGGCTTGTACTTTGGTAATTCTTTACGCCTATTAAAAAGAATATACGAGAATCCTAATGTTCTTAAAGAAGAACTTGATCACGTTGTTAAGGATATCGATTAATTTAAAAGTAAATAAAAAAACATCTTGACATTTATGAAAATAAGTGTATAATATTATAGGAATTTGTAGATACTAGTTTTGGTCATGCCAAAACTTATATTTACGCAATTATGAAACGCCCGGAAATGTGGCAGTATAAATGAAAGGAGGAATATGTAGATGCCTACTATAAATCAATTAGTTAGAAAATCTCGTGAGTCAAAGATCAGAAAATCAAAATCACCTCATTTAAGCATTGGCTTTAACAATTTAAAGAAATGTTATACTGAAGTAGAAGCTCCACAAAAAAGAGGAGTTTGTACCAGAGTACAAACGATGACTCCTAAAAAACCCAACTCAGCTATTCGTAAATACGCTCGTGTTCGTTTATCTAATGGAATTGAAGTAACAGCTTATATCCCAGGAATTGGTCATAAGTTACAAGAACATAGTGTTGTTTTAATACGTGGTGGACGTGTTAAGGATTTACCAGGTGTGCGTTATCATATTATTCGTGGAACTCAAGATGCCACTGGTGTTGATAATCGTAAACAAGCAAGAAGCAAATATGGTGCTAAAAAAAGTAAATAACATTTTATAAATTGAAAGGAGGAATGAAAAATGCCACGTAAAGGACATATTCCAAAGAGAAAAGTTTTACCAGATCCAATGTATAATTCACCAATCGTTACCAGATTGATCAATAATATTATGTTAGATGGTAAAAGAGGAGTAGCACAACAAATACTTTATGGTGCTTTTGAAAAGATTGAAAAGACAACTGGTCGTCCAGCTCTTGATGTATTTAATGAAGCATTAGTGAATATAACTCCACAACTAGAAGTTCGCGCTCGCCGTATTGGAGGAGCAAACTATCAAGTACCAGTGGAAGTTAGACCTGATAGAAAAATGACTCTTTGTTTGAGATGGTTAACCCAATACTCAAGACTTAGAAGAGAAAAAACAATGGAAGAAAGATTAGCCAATGAAATTATGGATGCCGCTAATGGTGTAGGTAACGCAGTTAAGAAACGCGATGATACCCATCGTATGGCTGAATCTAACAAAGCATTTGCACATTATCAATGGTAGGAAGGAGTTAATGTATGCCTCGTGATATATCTTTAGAAAATACAAGAAATATAGGCATTATGGCCCATATAGATGCCGGTAAGACAACAGTAACCGAAAGGATATTGTTTCATACAGGAAGAATTCATAAAATGGGTGAAACCCACGATGGAGCATCGCAAATGGACTGGATGGAGCAAGAGATAGAACGTGGTATTACAATTACTTCAGCTGCCACAACAGCTTACTGGAAAGAACATCGAATTAATATAATCGATACTCCAGGGCATGTAGATTTTACAGTTGAAGTTAGTAGATCACTTAGAGTTCTTGATGGTGCTGTTACAGTATTAGATGCTCAAGCTGGTGTTGAACCACAAACCGAAACTGTTTGGAGACAGGCGACAGAATATAAAGTTCCTCGAATTGTTTTCGTTAACAAAATGGATAAGACAGGAGCAGATTTCAATTTTTCTACAGAAAGTCTGCACAAAAGATTGGGAGCAAATGCTCATCCAATTACTATTCCTATTGGTGCTGAGGGAATGTTCGATGGAATTATTGATGTTGTTGCTATGAAAGCTTATCACTATTTAGGTGATGAACATGAAGAAAATGTTGAAATTCCTATTCCCGATGATATGTTAGCTGAGGCTATGACTAGACATGAGGAATTGATTTCAGCTGTTGCTGACTTTGATGATGATTTAATGATGCAGTATCTTGAAGGGGAAGAAATTTCTCTTGAAAATTTGAAAAAAGCTATTAGAAAAGCTACATTGACTGTCGATTTTTTCCCAGTTATGTGTGGTTCGGCTTTTAAGAATAAAGGTTTAAAACTTGTTCTTGATGCTGTTATTGATTACTTACCTTCTCCATTAGATGTAGCTCATGTAATCGGAAAGGATAAGAATGGCAATGATATTGAGGTTAAATCTGGTGATGATCAACCTTTTGCCGCTTTAGCATTCAAAGTTATGACAGATCCATTTGTTGGAAAACTAACTTTCTTTAGAGTTTATTCTGGTGTTTTATCTGCTGGTTCATATGTATATAACCCTGAAAAAGACAAGAAGGAAAGAGTTGGTCGTATCTTACAAATGCATGCTAATGATAGAACTGAGATAAGTGAAATATATTCTGGTGATATCGCTGCTGCAATAGGATTAAAAGATACTACTACTGGTGATACAATTTGTGATCCAAAACGAATAGTAGTGCTAGAATCTATGGTTTTCCCTGAACCTGTTATCAGTGTTGCCATCGAACCAAAGACAAAAATAGATCAAGATAAAATGGGAATTGCTTTACAAAAGCTTGCTGAAGAAGACCCAACTTTTAAGACTTATACAAATAGTGAAACTGGACAAACCATTATCTCTGGAATGGGTGAATTACATCTAGAGATTATTGTCGATCGAATGAAACGGGAATTTAGAGTTGAAGCAAATGTTGGTCAACCTCAGGTTTCATACCGTGAAACAATTAAGAGAAAAGGCGAAGTTCAGGGTAAATTTGTTCGTCAAAGTGGTGGTCATGGTCAATATGGTGATGTTAAGATTAGATTTGAACCTAATCCTGGAAAAGGATATGAGTTTGTTGATGCTGTTATCGGTGGTGTAGTTCCTAAAGAATACATCAATTCCGTAAACAAAGGATTGGAAGCCTCTTTACAAAATGGTAATTTGGCTGGTTATCCAACTATTGATATCAAGGCAACTCTTTTTGATGGTTCTTATCATGAAGTCGATTCAAGCCAAATTGCCTTTGAAATTGCTGCAAGCTATGCCTTTAAGAATTGTAAAGAGAAGTGTGAACCAGTTTTACTTGAACCAATAATGTCAGTTGAAGTAGAAGTTCCTGATGAATATTTAGGTAATGTTATCGGTGACTTAATCGGCAAGCGTGGAAGAATTGAAGGACAAGAACCACATGCTAGATTCCAAAGAATTAAGGCATTAGTTCCTCTAGCAAACATGTTTGGTTATTCAACATCTTTGAGAAGTAATACTCAAGGAAGAGGAAATTACACAATGCAATTTTCTTGCTATGAAGAGTGTCCAAAATCAATTGCTGCTGAAATAATCAAAAAGCGTAATGGCTAGAAAATAATGCTTGCATTTGCAAGACAAATATTATAAAATATAAATAGAAAAAACTTAGGAGGAAATTTTAAAATGGCAAAAGCTAAATTTGAACGTACAAAACCACACGTAAATATTGGTACCATTGGTCACGTAGATCATGGAAAAACAACTTTAACATCAGCTATTACTAGAGTTTTAGCTAAACAGGGATTATCAAAGGTTATGGCATATGACCAAATTGATGGTGCTCCAGAAGAAAAAGCTCGTGGTATAACTATTAATACTGCTCATGTAGAATATGAAACAAAGGCTCGTCACTACGCCCATGTTGACTGTCCAGGACATGCCGATTATGTTAAGAACATGATCACTGGTGCTGCCCAAATGGATGGAGCAATCTTGGTTGTTGCTGCAACTGATGGACCTATGGCTCAAACTCGTGAACATATCTTATTAAGCCGTCAAGTAGGCGTTCCTCGCTTAATCGTATTTATGAACAAGTGCGATTTAGTTGACGATGAAGAATTATTAGACTTAGTAGAAATGGAAATTCGTGATCTATTAACAGAATATGATTTCCCAGGAGATGAAATTCCTGTTATCAGAGGATCTGCTTTAAAGGCTATGGAAGAAGATCCAGAAGCTCAAAAAGCTATCATTGAATTAATGGATGCCGTTGATTCTTATATTCCAAATCCAGTTCGTGAAAACGACAAACCTTTCTTAATGCCAGTTGAAGATGTATTCTCTATTACAGGACGTGGTACTGTTGCTACTGGTAGAGTTGAACGTGGTATAGTTCGCGTTGGCGATCCAGTTGAAATCGTTGGTATTAAACCTACAATTAACACTGTTGTTACTGGTGTAGAAATGTTTAGAAAATTATTGGATTATGCAGAAGCTGGCGATAATATCGGTACATTACTTCGTGGTGTTACTAGAGAAACTGTTCAACGTGGACAAGTTCTTGCAAAACCAAAATCTGTTACCCCTCATACTGACTTTGAGGCACAAGTAGTCGTATTAAGCAAAGAAGAAGGCGGACGTCATACTCCATTCTTCTCAAACTACCGTCCTCAATTCTACTTCCGTACTACTGATGTAACTGGTGTTATTGAACTTATGCCAGGAACAGAAATGATTATGCCAGGCGATCATGCTGAATTAAAAGTTACTTTAATTCACCCAATCGCTATCGAATTAGGAACTAAATTCTCAATTCGTGAAGGTGGACGTACAGTTGGTGCTGGTAGTGTTATTAAAATAATTAAATAATTTAAAAATTAAGCCTTGTGATTGCCATTTACAAGGCTTTTTATTTTTATAAAAGCATATAACTTGTAAAATATTTATTTAATTAGTAAAATATATCTATCAGTTATAGAATAAGCACAGAGAATTTGTTTGTGACTTTATCACATACATTTAAATTGGCATGGGTTATAATTAAGAGTAAAATATTAATTACTAGGAGGTAATTAAAATGACTATGAAAACAGTAATTATTGGGGGTGTAGCTGGAGGCGCAACAACTGCTACCAGACTTAGAAGAAGAGATGAAAACATGGAAATTGTCATCTTTGAAAAAGGTGAGTATATTTCATATGCTAACTGTGGTTTGCCTTATTATATTGGTGATGTGATTAAAAGCAGGAGTGCTTTATTTGTTGAAACACCACAAAATATTAAGGATAAATTCAATATCGATGTTAGAATTTCATCGGAAGTGTTGGAAATAGACAGAGAAAATAAAAAAGTAACAGTGAAGAACTTAAAGGATGGTAAGACTTATCAGGAAAATTACGATAAGCTAGTGATTGCTACGGGATCTTCTCCTTTAAGGCCAAGAATTCCTGGTATCGATAGCAGTAATATCTTTACTCTATGGTCAGTTGCGGATACTGATCTTATCAAGAATTATTTAGGTAGCAATAAACCAAAAACTGCAGCTGTCATTGGTGGAGGCTTTATTGGCTTAGAAATGGCTGAAAATTTACATAATGCCGGTCTTAAAGTGACGATTATTGAAATGCAGAATCAAGTTATGACAACAATAGATTACGAAATGGCCCAATTGCTTCATGAAAATATGGTGGCAAATGGCATAAACTTAATTTTAAATGATGGTGTTAAAGAATTCACTCATGATAATGACTCAACAAAAATTATCTTAAATAGTGGTAAGATTGTTGATACTGATATGGTTATTCTTTCAATTGGAGTTCGCCCAAATAGTCTACTAGCCAAAAATGCTGGACTTACACTTAATCAACGGGGAGGAATTGTTGTTGATGAACACTTGATGACATCTGATGAAGATATCTATGCTGTTGGTGATGTTATTGAGGTCAAAAACTACATCACAGATGAACAAACTATGATACCACTGGCTGGACCTGCTAACAAACAAGCAAGAATACTTGCTGATAATTTAGTTGGTGATAATAAAACATATAATGGTACTATGGGATCAGCTGTAGCAAAGGTTTTTGATTTAAATGTTGCTTCTGTTGGTATTAATGAAAAAGTATTAAAAAATCAGGGTAAAGAAAAAAATAAAGACTATTATGCGGTTACTATTAGTCAGAAATCTCATGCTGGATATTATCCTGGAGCTACTCCAATGATATTGAAAATGCTATTCAATAAGGAAGGATTTATTTTTGGTGCTCAGATAGTCGGTCAGGATGGTGTTGATAAGAGAATAGATACCATTGCGACTACCATGAAGTTGAAAGGTACTATTCATGATCTAACAGAACTAGAACTGGCTTATGCTCCACCATTCTCCAGCGCTAAAGATCCTGTGAATATGCTGGGATTTGTTGCTGAGAATGTTCTTAATAACTTAGTTAAATTTATTGAGTGGGATGAGTTAGATAGAATAATGGCTGATGAAGATCAAAAAAACAACTATATTTTATTAGACATTCGTGAGGATGTAGAAAGAATGGTATATAGTATTCCAGGATCATATCATATTCCTCAGGCCGAAATTCGTACGAGAATAGATGAACTGGATAAATCAAAGAAGATAATCGTGTATTGTGCTGTAGCCGTAAGGTCATATAATACAGCTAGAGCTCTAATGCAAAAAGGTTTTGAAAATGTTTATGTGTTTGCTACTGGTGTAGCATTCTATCGTTCAATGCATTATAATGATGAAATAAAGAAGGAAGCAGAGGGAATAAAACCGATGAATAATGATAACAAAGAAAATTATCAACCAATAAGTGAAAAGATAGAAATTTTGGATTGCTGTGGTTTACAATGCCCAGGTCCAATCATGAAGGTTAATGAAACGATGAAATCGATGAGAGATGGCGATATCCTTCAGGTCTCTGCTACTGATATGGGATTTTCTAGAGATGTTGAAGCGTGGGCTCTACGAACTGGGAATACTTTTATTAAGACAGAGAGAAAAGATCGCATTAATATTGTCTTCATAAAAAAAGGTTCGGATAAACCTCAAGAGGCAAAGCAACTTTCTGAAATACCTCAGGGGAAAACAATAATTGTTTTTGATGGTGATTTGGATAAGGCCTTAGCATCATTCATCATTGCTAATGGAGCTGCTTCAATGGGTCGAAAAGTGACGATGTTCTTTACTTTTTGGGGATTAAACATCTTAAGAAAGCCTAAAAAGCAAAAAGTTAAAAAACCATTTATGGATGCCATGTTTGGAGCGATGATGCCTAGGGGAACAGGTAAATTAAAGCTATCCAAGATGAATATGGGTGGACTAGGAACAAAGATGATGAAGAGTGTTATGAAAAAGAAAAATGTTTCATCACTAGAAGAATTGATGAAACAGGCTATGGCAAATGGTGTAAAACTAATTGCTTGTACTATGTCAATGGATATTATGGGAATAACAAAGGAAGAACTGATTGATGGAGTAGAGTTAGCCGGTGTTGCTACATATCTAGGCGATGCTGAAGAAGCAAATGTGAATTTGTTTATCTAATCAATGGACTTGAAAATATTTTATAAAAAAACAAAAGGTCTTATAGCATTGTTATAGGACTTTTTATAATATATCTCTTCGATAATATCAAATAAAAGAGAAATAAATAAACCAAATTTGTTAAAATATGTTATAATGAATTGTCGTTTTTAAGATATAAATAAGAATTAAATATTAAAATATAATAGTGAGGAATTTATGATAATTGATACACACATGCATATTTTTGATGCCCGGTATGAGGGAATACTGGAGGATGTGATTAAAGATGCCCTAAAAAGCAATGTAAAAAAAATGATTGCGGTTGGCTATGATTATGAATCCAGTAAAAAAGCTATTGCTCTATCAAAAAAATACGATTTCATTTATGCGAGCATTGGTCTTCATCCTAGTGAAGTTCAAAAAGAAGAAGATAAGAAATTAACTTGGTTAACTGAAATGTTAAAGTCAGAGAAAGTCATTGCCATAGGAGAAATAGGGCTTGACTATTACTGGGACAAGAGCTATAAGGATGAACAAATTGCAATGTTTATAAAACAAATTGAAATAGCAAAAGAGTATAATTTGCCCATAATTGTTCACAGCCGTGAATCGACTCTTGATTGCTTCAACATTCTAAAAGAAAATAAAACTTCTGGAGTGATGCATTGTTATTCATCAAGTTTAGAGATGGCTGTTGAATTTACAAAGATCGGATATTACATTGGCATTGGTGGTGTTGTTACTTTTAAAAACAGCAAAGAAATAAAGAGAGTTGTTGAGAATATTGATATTAAATATTTACTGAGCGAAACTGACTCACCTTATTTAGCACCAACTCCTTTTCGTGGACAAATTAATAAACCAGGATATACAAAATATGTTATTCAAGAAATCGCCAATTTGAAAAAGATTTCTCTTGAAGAAGTTGAGGCGGCTCTTGAAAATAATGCGAGAAAACTATTTGGGATTTAGGAGGTATATTATGATAAAAAAATATAGCAAAAAAGCATTGGTTATAGTAATTGTTTTTATGATGTCATTCTTAGTGGGATGTACAGGATTAATTAATAATGAAATTTATAATAAATCATACAATGTCAGTATTGATATTGATGAGTTTGAGGGCTTAATTGAAGCTGCTATCGAAAAAGCCGCCCCTGCAGTAGTGGGTGTTAGTAATTACGAACAAGGTAAACTTGGAATTTATTCATTAGCTGCTACAGGAAGTGGTGTTATTTATTCTTGTGAGGCAACATACAAAGATGGAACAACAACAGCAGATTGTAGTGAAACTATGGACAGCAGCGATGTTGAAAAATATTCTTATAATGTTGTGACAAATCGCCATGTTGTTGAATCAGAAGTTGAAAATTATATTAAAGTATATTTAGGTGAAGAAGATGTTAAGGTTAAAGCAACAGTTCTGGGATATGATGATAAAGTAGATCTAGCAGTTGTCAATTTTGAGACCACCAAATATATTCAACCTATTGAATTTGCTGACTCTGATCAATTACAAAGAGGAAATTTTGCTATTGCTATTGGTAATCCTAATGGTTATGAGTATTATGGTTCAGCAACCTTTGGAATTGTATCATTTCCTAAGCGCTATATGAGCGATGATACCGATGGTGATGGAGTTGCTGATTGGGATTCTGAATATATTCAACATGATGTTGCCATAAATCCTGGTAATAGTGGTGGAGCTTTGATCAATATTGAAGGACAGTTGAT
>JAQUYR010000021.1:17226-19482 GCA_028691715.1 Bacilli bacterium
TTGTCGAAATTATCAAAGACGAGATAATCAAAATAAAGAATTTCTTGAGATGATTTAGCGCTAAAGGAATCTAGTATTGTATAACTATCATCCAAAAAGAGATGAGTTATTTCTTGGGGAATATTGATATCAAATTTGTTGTTTATCAAAAAAGCAATTGTTGTCTGCATAGGATGTTCCTTTCTTTGATGACATTAATTATATAATAAAAAGAAAATTATATCAAGAATAACGAAAATGTTTTTGATTTAATAGGAAATAATTGATTGGTATATAAAGGCTGTTTTTAAAATTAATAATAAAAATAAAATATATTAAGGCATAAAAAAATTGAAAATGATGAAAATGTGTGATAGAATATACAAGTAAATTATTATAGGTATAGCCAATTGCTATACTACATATGAAAGGTATTAAAAAGGTGAGTATATGGGCCTGACAGCAGGGATTATTGGTTTGCCAAATGTTGGAAAATCAACTTTGTTTAATGCAATTACCAAGGCAAATGTTTTAAGTGCAAATTATCCTTTTGCTACAATAGAACCAAATGTTGGTTATGTTGAGATTAAAGATGAAAGATTGATGAAAATTGTTGAGATTGTAAAACCGCGTAATGTAGTTTTTGCTTCTTTTTCCTTTACTGATATTGCTGGATTAGTAAAAGGGGCTTCCAAAGGTGAAGGCTTAGGAAATCAATTTTTATCACATATCAGGGAAGTGGATGCCATTTGTCAAGTAGTCAGATGTTTTGATGACCCTGATGTAATTCATGTATCTGGTAAGATCGATCCTCTAGATGATATTGAAACAATCAATTTAGAGTTAACTTTTGCTGATTTAGAGGTCATTGAAAAAAGACTTCCAAAGATAGAGAAAAAAGCCCAATTAAAGGTCGACAGCGATTCTGAATTGGAATATGCAGTTTTAAAAAGGGCTAAAGAAGCGCTTGAAAAGGGAACTAGTTTACGCAACATCAAATTCAGTGATAATGAGCTCGTTTTAATTAAGGGATATAATTTTCTGACTTTAAAACCGATGATTTATGTTTTAAATGTTGATGAGAATGAAGTAAACACAGAGAATGATTATGTGAAAATGGTAAGAGAATATGCCACTAACACTAATACAAAGGCTGTTGTTATCAGTGCCAAAATTGAAGAAGAAGTATGCGAGTTGGATGATGAGGATCGCCTTATGTTTTTATCAGAACTGGGGATTGTTGAGAGCGGCCTAGAAAAATTGGTAAGAGAGACCTATGATTTATTAGGACTGGCCACTTATTTTACAGCTGGTGAAAAGGAAGCTAAGGCATGGACCTTTAAAAAAGGGATGAAAGCTCCAGAATGTGCTGGTATAATTCATAGTGACTTTGAAAAGGGATTTATTAGGGCTGAGGTAATTTCATACGATGACTTCATCGCTTTTGGTGGTTTACAAAAGGCTAAAGAGGCTGGAAAAATGCGCTCTGAAGGAAAAGAATATATCTTTAAAGATGGAGATATAGTCCTTTTTAGATTTAATGTTTAGAGGCTGTATATGAAGGCGGTAATTTTAAATGTTGGAGATGAGGTTTTAGAGGGTAGAGTCATCAATACCAATGGTTCATTTCTGACGAGTAATTTATTAAAACTGGGTATTCATACCGATAAAGTGGTTACAATTGGTGATGATAGAGAGAACCTTCAAAAAGAAATCACTTCCTTTATGAAAAGTGATAATGATTTATTGATCACAACTGGAGGACTTGGACCTACTCACGATGATTTTACAAAAGAAGTCCTTGTTGAAACACTGGGATTAGATATGATTATTAATCAAGAAGCAGAGGAGTTATTACATAAATATTTTGGTGAAAATTTTGCTGAATGCAATCTAAAACAAGCATACTTTCCCCAGGAAGCGATTATTATTCCTAATAAATTAGGAACTGCTGATGGTGCGATCATTGAAAAGGATAAAAAGCTTTATATTATTCTTGTTGGCCCACCATTTGAGATGAATCCAATGTTTGATGATTTTGTTAAGCCTTATTTAAAGAATAAAGTTGCTATTGATTTTTTAATAAAGGAATACATCGTTATGGGAATTGGAGAATCCGCTGCCGAGGAAATCTTAAAACCATTATATGATAAATATCATATGGTCAATATTGCTCCATATGCCAGTTTAGGAAAAATTAGATATCAAATAACTGGTTCTTATCGATTTGAAAATGATTTTAATAGTGCCTGTTCAGAATTTAAGGAGATACTTTTT
>JAQUYR010000022.1 GCA_028691715.1 Bacilli bacterium
AAACCAAAATATAAGTATCCAATAACTGTTGCTGAAAAAATCACCATTATTATATTTTGTATTGTTTGGGTCCAACCAACTAGATCAACGTTTATGAAATAATAAGGATACATTTCTCCAAAAGAGAAAGGTTTGCCATATTTTGCGTTTATGAAAATTACAGCCATATAAAGAAAGAAATATATCAAAGAGATTAAAGGAACAAACCATTTTTGAAGACCCTTTTTATCAAACAAAAGATAGTCTATGAAAAAACCGATTGGAATAATGAAATGAACGATTAAATCCTTGAAAGTCAGAGCAGAGTATTCCATACTTGGATCATCTCTAAAAGCTGGTAACAAAATAAAAGCATACACTAAGCAGGTAATAGTAATAGCAATCATAGCCATTGCTTTGATTATATAAATACCCCCTGAAAAATCTTTTTTGAAGATGAATTCTTTTATTATCATATACAGAAGAATTAATACACAGATGATATTTGTTTGTATTGTAAAAAATAGAAACATTTCGCTATTTATTTTCCCTGAAGAATCGATAGTGTTTAAGATTATTCCTAGAATACCGAGACCAGTTAAAATAATACGATAAATAAAAATAGTTAATTTATTATCAATTTGCATAACTTCACCCCTTTTATTCTATCATAAAAAAAATCAAAAGAAAATAAAAATAGGATTTATATTTTAAAAGCAATAAATATTTGATATAATAATACTACTAGTGAGGTGAAATATGTTTTTACCAGTTTGTAAGAAAGATTTAATTGAAAGACAGATGGAGTCTGTTGATTTTATTTTTGTAACTGGGGATGCATATGTAGATCATCCCTCTTTTGGAGTAGCAATTATAGCTCGAGTATTGGAAGCTCAGGGTTATACCATAGCAATCTTATCACAACCTCGTTGGGAAGTCGATGATGATTTTTTGCAATTTGGGACTCCCAGATTAGGATTTTTAGTCACATCTGGTAATCTTGACTCTATAGTTAATAACTATACAGTGAGTAAAAGGAGAAGAGACGAAGATAGTTATTCAGAAGGCGGAAAAATTGGGAAGAGACCAGATTATGCTGTAGTTGTATATAGCAATATAATTAGGAGACTTTTTTCAGAAAAGCCTATAATAATAGGAGGAATAGAAGCATCTCTTAGGCGCCTTGCTCATTATGATTATTTACAAAATAAAATCAAGAAATCTATTTTAATCGACTCCAAAGCCGATTTAATCGCTTATGGTATGGGAGAACAGACGATTACAGAAATCGCCGATGCTCTTAAGAGCGGATTAAATATAAGTGATATTATATATTTAAAGGGAACGGTTTGGAAAACAAAAGAACAAACCTTATTGCCAACAAAGGGAATTTTTCTTCCTAGCTATAAGGAATTAATGAAGGATAAACTAAAATATGCTGAAAGTTTTAATATTCAATATAATAATACAGATCCTTATAATGGTGAAGTATTAATCGAAGCTTATGATGATTATTATGTTGTTCAAAACACTGCCACTATGCCGTTTACCAGAGAATATCTGGACTGGGTATATAGTTTGGACTATGAGAGAACTTATCATCCGATGTATAAAGAGGTTGTCCCAGCAATTGAGGAGGTAAAGTTTAGTATAGCGATTAACCGGGGATGTATGGGAAGTTGCTCATTCTGTGCTCTGACTTTTCATCAAGGGAGAATAATCCAATCACGAAGCAAGGAATCAGTTGTAGAGGAAGCGAAAAGAATAATAAGCGATAAGGATTTCAAGGGTTATATTCACGACATAGGAGGGCCAACTGCTAATTTCTATGTTCGAGCTTGCGATAAACAAGAAGAATTTGGAGCGTGTAAGAATCGTAAATGTTTATATCCAACAAAATGTCCTAACCTATTAGTTTCTCACAAAGAATATTTAGAAATTTTAAGAGAAGTAAGGCAATTAGACAAGGTAAAAAAAGTATTTATTCGAAGCGGTATCAGATATGACTATTTGATGTATGATAACGATGATGAATTTTTTGAAGAGTTGGTGAAGTACCATATTTCTGGGCAGTTAAAAGTTGCTCCTGAGCATGTCAGTAACAGGGTGCTTGACATGATGCAAAAACCACATTTTGAACTATATGAAAAATTCACTAAAAAGTATTATGCTTTAAATAATAAATATAACAAAAAGCAATTTTTAGTTCCTTATTTAATGAGTAGTCACCCTGGAAGTGAACTAGGAGATGCTATTAAACTTGCTGAATATTTACATAAAAACAATATCAGAGTTGACCAAGTACAAGATTTTTATCCTACTCCAGGAACCCTTTCAACTTGCATGTATTATACAGAAGTTGATCCGAGAAACATGAAAAAAATATATGTAGCCAAAAGCGGACACGAAAAGGCGATGCAAAGAGCTTTAATCCAATATAATAAAGAGAAAAACTACCATTTAGTGAGAGAGGCTCTAGAACTTTCAAATAGGAAAGATTTGATTGGTAATGGCAAGGACTGTTTAATCAAAATTAAAAAAACATTTAAAAAATAAAAGTGATATGTTATAATTATTAATGTTAGAGGAGATGGATAACGATGGCATATAAGGCATTATATAGAACATATAGACCACAAAAATTTAGTGAAGTAATTGGCCAAGAAGTCATTGTTAGAACTTTACAAAATTCGATAGCCACTGGTAAAATTACTCATGCATATTTATTTAGCGGTCCAAGGGGAACAGGCAAAACGACAGTTGCGAGAATATTAGCAAAAGCCTTAAATTGTGAGGAAGGCCCAACAAGCGAACCTTGTGGTAAATGTGTTTCGTGTCGAGAGATTGCTGATGGAAATAATCCAGATGTCATTGAAATAGATGGTGCTAGTAATACTGGAGTTGACGACATCAGAGAAATCAGAGAAAAAGTTAAGTTTTTACCTGGTGGATCTAAGTATAAGATATATATCATTGATGAAGTTCATATGTTATCTCAGAGTGCATTTAATGCCCTTTTGAAAACATTAGAAGAACCTCCAAAACATGTAATATTCATTTTAGCGACAACTGAACCTCATAAAGTATTACCAACAATTCTATCACGATGTCAAAGATATGATTTTAAATCACTGACAGTAAATGAAATTGTAGGACTAATAACAAGAGTTGCTGAAGAAGAGGATATTAAAATAACAAATGAAGCAAAGATTGCCATAGCTGAAAGTGCTGAAGGTGGTATGCGTGATGCTCTAAGCTATTTTGATCAAGCGATTTCTTTAAGCGATGATAAAATAACTATTGAAGAAATAAATAGTGTAACTGGAAATTTAAGTTATGATAAAACGATTCAATTGGCAAAATACTTTGAGAGTAAAGAGATAGGATTAGCTTTAAAGATAGTAAACGACTTATTAAATCTTGGTAAAGAAGTAAATAAAATTATAGGAGCTATGCTTCAATTTTATCGAGATGTACTTCTATATAAGAATGTTGATACTTCTATGTTTTCCCGATATATATTTGAAAAAGAAGAATTTAAGAACTTTGTTAACACTGTTGATATAGATAAAATATTTTATTACGTAGATGTCTTGAGTGATGTTCAAGCAAAAATTAAATTTTCAACAACTCCACATATCTTTCTAGAAGTAGCTTTAATAAAAATGATCAATGTTAGTGGTGATGATTTAAATCTTATAAAAAAATATAATGAACTGGAAGAAAAAATCAGCAATTTAACTTTAAACAATATTAATTTTACTCCAAGTGATCAAATGCCTCAAATTGATAATGAAAAAATAATCGTTTTAGAAGAAAAGATTAATAGGGTTATCAATGAATTGAGCAGAATGGAACTTCCAAAGTTTATTCAACAGATAAAAGATTTATCTCAAAAGACCAATAATGAAAACTTTGAAGAAGCTTTAGAAGACTTGAAAAAAGAGCAAATGAAAATCAAAGAGACGCTAGAATTATTAAAGATTACCTCAGGTCAGCAAACTTCTCAAACGGAAAATTTGGAATTATCAGATTTGGAAACTAGAATAGGAGAATTAGAAAAAGCAGCCGTTCCTTTAAAAGAGGAAATAGATTATTCTAATATAATTGATAATGTTCTTCAAAAACTTGGAGAAAAGACAAATGTAAAAAAGGAAATTGATTATAAGGAAGTAACAAGAGAAGTCTTGAAACAAATAAATCAAGAAAATCTTTTCGATAATAAAAATGAAATTGATTATGATTTGATTGTTAAAAACGTAATAGAAACATTAAGCGATAAGCCAAAAAATAATGTTGATAGCGAAAAGGCTGAGGAAACCAATGCAAGATTAGAATATTTAGAAGAAAAGGTTAGCAAACTTTTATCTGGAGTTTATGCTAATCAAACAATAGTGAATAAAAAAGGCCATGGAAAGGTTAATGAAAATCAAATCGTTCTTTTTGGAAATGAAATGGTAGGTGTTAATGAAATAGATAAGAAATCCGAGAAAGAGAAATACGATTTCGGAGAACTTACAAAGGAGAATTCCCCAAAAGAGATGGAATTCGAATATAAAGAAGAAATAATACCTATTCAAAAATCAGAAAATAGTTTTAGTGATGAATACATTAAAAGGGAAGAAAAACAAGACTCTATTGAAGTAAAAACTGATCAGGAAAAGCCTGTTACTAATAAACCTAATTCTCAGGTGGTGATTACTAAACCGGCAACACCTAGAAATGATGCCAATATTGGATTATTTTCTGGAGAAAGAAACTCCCTTGACGAAGAACTAAATGAACAAAAGAAAAAACTAGAGGAAGAGTCACTCCAAAGAAGTGGTGAAGTAAAAACAGTGACAGAGGCTAGAATTTCTTCAGAGAGACCTCTTCGATATGAAGATTTAGATGAATTTGAAAAATATGATGTAAGAGTTGTTGAAAGAATTCTAAACAATTCGCAAGCAAAGAAAAAAGAGAGCAAAGAAATGCTTACCAGAATTGCTGAATTATGGAAAAACATCAATCAAAGTGCATCTTATGATAAACAGAATATTTCTGAAGTGTTGTCAGAAGGTGAAGTTGTTGTTGTTGGCGATAATGAAATAATAATAACATTCAAGAATTCAGCAATTTGTAATCAAGTTATGAGAAGGCAATTTCGTCGTGAAGCGATTAATGTAATAAGGGATTGTCTTGGTAGCAAATATATCTATCTAGCATTACCAAAAAAGATTTGGTTGGATAAGAGGACCGAATATATAAACCAATATTTTATGGGGACAAAAGAACCAAAACTAAAACCAATAGATGATCCTACTTTAAATGTGGGAGTCGAGAGAAAAATAGTTAAGCCAGAAGAGGAATTGGTTGATAATGTTAAGAAACTTTTTGGTAATTTAGTAGAAACGAGAAAAATAGGAGATTGATATGAATCAACAAGCAATTATGAAAAAAATAAAAAAGATGCAGGAAGAAATGGTTGCAACTCAGCAAGAAATTGAAAATACTGTATTTTATGCAACAAGTGGCGGAGTTGTGAGTGTTGAAGTTATGGGAACGAAAGAAATCGCTTCAATTAAAATAGCCGATGATTTTGAAATAGAATCAAAAGAAGACTTTGAAATGCTTTCGGATATGATAGTAGCAGCGTGCTCACAAGCATATAAGGAGATCGAAAAGACAACCAAAGAAAGAATGCAAAAATATAATGATATGCTTGGTGGCTTTGGCGGTCTTATATAAGGAACGATAATGAAATATCCTAAATCTTTAATAAAATTAATAGAAGGATTTCAGATGTATCCAGGGATTGGCCCGAAAACTGCAGAAAGACTTGCTTTCTTCACAATTCAAAAATTATCAGAGGAAAAAATATTTTCCTTTAGTGATTCTTTGAAAGAAGCGTTTTTAAAGATTAAAAAATGTAAAGTATGTGGAAACATAACCGAAAATGATGTTTGTGATATTTGTATTGACTCTGAGAGAGAAAATATTTTGATGATTGTTGAAGCGGCTAAAGACGTTTTGGTTTTTGAAAAGACAAATCAATACAATGGTAAGTATCATGTTTTAGGGGGATTGATATCTCCCTTAAATGGAGTTTCCCCAGAAGACATAAACATTAAAAAAATTATATCTCGCATAGAAGAGGAAAAAATTAAAGAGATTATATTAGCAACAAGTGCTACTATTGAAGGTGAAATGACAGCTCTTTATATTAAAAACATTTTAGCTGATAAAGGAGTTTTTGTTTCAAGAATTGGTTATGGCCTTCCAGCTGGAGGAGATATCGAGTATGCTGATGAAATAACTCTAATGAAAGCATTAGAGGGAAGAAAAAAGATGTAAGATAAGAGGAGAAAACAAATGGAAGTTTTGAAAGAATTTTTTACAAACATGGATGCAAAAGTTGAAGGATTTATTAAGCCAATAGTTGATTGGATTTTAGCTTTTTTTGCAAAAGAACCATACTTTGTATTTATGGTTGCTGGAGCTTTTGTAGCAATATTGGTTTTAGCTGGCTTGATAGGAATGCTTAAAAAAGCAAAAGGTTTATTCTTTTTGCTATTAATTATTGTTGCGGCAGTTGTTTGCGTTTGGTATTTTTTTGTTAATTAAAATGATATGAACTCTTAGGAAAATCCTAGGAGTTTTTTAAATGTATGTTATGAAAATAGATTTGCATAAAAGCCTTTCTTTTTTAATAAAATACATTTTGTTTAAAAAACATTAAAAAGTTAGCATTAACAAGGTTAAAAAATGTAAAATTTAAAAATAAGCCTTTTCTTATCTTATAGGAAATGTTATAATAAAATGTAAAAATGGCAAAACAAGGAGTTCTAAAAATGGAAGAAAACAAAATTAAAGAAACAACTGAAAATACACTTAAAAAGGGTATAGAAGTTACTTTGAAAAATTTGACCAAGGAGTTTGTTGATAAAACAGGAAAAGTAACAGTTGCTGTTGATGATTTTAACGTAGTAATTCCTTCTGGCAAATTAATTGGTTTATTAGGTCCTTCTGGATGTGGTAAATCAACAACACTTTATATGATAGCAGGGTTGCACAAACCAACCGCTGGAAATATTTTCTTTGGAGATGAGGATGTAACTTTATTACCTCCTGAAAAAAGAGGAATCGGCCTAGTATTCCAGAACTATGCTTTGTATCCACATATGACAGTTAAACAAAATATTTTATTCCCTTTGGAAAATATGAAAATCCCTAAAGTCGAGGCTTTAGTAAGAGCTCAAGAAATGGCTGAATTAGTTCATATTGGAGAATTAATGGAAAGAAAACCAAGCCAATTGAGTGGAGGACAACAACAAAGAGTTGCTATCGCCCGAGCATTGGTAAAATATCCAAGAGTATTATTATTGGATGAACCTCTTTCTAATCTTGATGCGAGATTAAGATTACAGACAAGGGAAGAAATAAGAAGAATTCAAAGAGAAACAGGAATCACAACAGTCTTTGTTACTCATGACCAGGAAGAAGCGATGAGCATTTCTGATGAAATAATCGTTATGAATGAAGGTCTTCAACAACAGATGGAACCACCGCAAATGGTTTATGATAATCCAGTTAATCTATTCGTAGCAAAATTTTTAGGAAACCCTCCAATTAATGTAATTGAAGGTAAAATAAAAAGCAAGAAGTTAATGTTGAAAAATACTGTAGTTCTTGAGGAAAATTGTGATTTTGCAGATCAAGATGTATCAATTGGAATTAGACCAGAGTTCTTTGTAATTGATGAAAAAGGTAAAATTCCAGCAACCATTGAAATAGTAGAGCACATCGGTAGAGATAACATGATAATTAGTAAAATTGATGGTTATGAAAATTCTTTTAGAGCAATTGTTCCAAGTGGACTGGGATTGGCTCCGGGAGAAAAAATAAAATTCAATTATTCTAAAATCTTTGTTTTTAACAAAGAGACAGGAAGGAGACTAATTTAATGCTTGAGTATAAGAAGGATGGTTGGAAGGCGGTAATATCGTTAGCGCCAGCATTAATAATGCTTGCTATATTCACATTTTGGCCGATTATAAATGCTTTTCGAATGGCCTTTATGAATGATTACAGTATGTCCAGTGGCAAATGGGATGGTGTAGGTATTAGAAACTTTATCTACATATTCGCTGATCCAACATTTTGGGTAGCTCTTAAAAATACATGTATAATGGTATTCATATCAGTACCAATAACAATTTTATTAGGACTACTGATATCGGTAGGTTTAAATTCTATTAAAAAATTACAAAGCACTTATCAGACAGTATTCTTTTTACCTTATGTAACTAATACAATAGCTTTAGGTTTGGTATTTGGAGCGATGTTCCATCAATATGATGGTTTTGTCAATCAATTATTCAATTCAACAACCAGTTGGATTGGAGCTGGAGCTTCCTATACAAATGCTATGATTGTTTTAATGATATATACGGTTTGGAACGGACTGGCTTTTAAAATTATTGTCTTCTTATCTGGCTTACAGAGTATTGATAAACAATATTATCAAGCAGCTCAAATTGACGCTACCCCAAGGGGAAGGGTCTTTAGAAGAATTACAGTACCTCTACTTTCTCCAATGATTTTATACATTACAATAACTTCTTTAATTGGAGCATTTAAGGCATATAGTAGTGTAATTTCTATCTTTGGTACTGGAAAATATGGACCAGGATCAGATCCTAAACTGTTAATTACTGTTGTTGGTTATGTTTATGAAAAACTTTGGGCATCAGGAGTTCCTCTAGGAGAAGCCGCTGCTGGTAGTTTAATTTTATTCGCAATAATATTAGTGATCACGATTGTTCAACTTCAAGTTGGCAAAAAACGTGTTCATTATTAGGAGGGTACTATGAATCATTCAGAATTATTCTTAGATCCGCAACAAATGAAAATTTATAAAACTAAGAAAATTTTATTTTCGATAGTCTTATATACATTTTTAACTATTATTGCGTTATTTATAATCATTCCGTTTTATTATATGCTTGTAACCTCTTTAAAAACTGTTGGAGAAATCGACTCTGATCAGTTTATCTTCTTCCCAAGGTCTTGGGCCTGGGAAAATTATTCAGAACTATTTACAAATAAAAATGGAACAATAACTAAAGGTATTTCCCTATGGAATATGTATAAGAACACAATTTTTGTTGCTATTGTTACAACATCAGGAACAATAATAACAGTTGTGCTATCAGCTTTTGCCTTTGCAAGATTGAATTTCAAAGGACGTGAAGTGATATTTAGTGTACTGTTAATGACAATGATGATTCCAGGCGAGATTTATGTTATTACTAATTATCAAACTATTGCTTTATTTGGATTGAGAAATACATATGTCGCTTTAATTTTACCGTTTGTCACCAGTATTTTCTATACATTCTTTTTAAGGCAAACATTTAAACAAATACCCAATGAATTATATTTAGCAGCTAAAGTCGATGGAACAACTGATTTTGGATATTTATGGAAAGTTATGATTCCTATTGCTAAAGCAACAATTATTACAATAATAATCTTGAGTATGATAGGAACATGGAATGCTTATGTGTGGCCTAGTTTAGTAACTAATGATAAATCTATGTATTTAGTAAGTAATGGTCTATTAGAAATGTTCAAAGGAAAAGTTGAACAATCAGGTCCTGACTCAATCCTGAATGTTCAAATGGCTGGTTCAACAATGGTTACTGTACCATTATTAATCGTATTCATTCTTTTGAGAAAATATATCATGAGTGGTGTATCACGTAGTGGTATTAAAGGTTAGTTAACAAAGCAAGAAGCTTGTTATATATATAAATAATTAGAAAGGGAAGAAAAATGAAAAAATTTTTAATCTTATTAGTTGTCCTTGTTGGTGCTGTTACACTAGCAGGTTGTAAAAAGAATGCATCTGATGCAGAATTTGAAATTATTTCAGTAGCTGATTTAAAAGCTGAACAAGAAATTAACATCTCGTTTAGAGTTCCATCAGGAATTATCTCTACAGCTTTGGCAACATTACTTGAAGAATTTAAGGTAGAATGGCCAAATATTAATGTAGAATTAATTGCTGAATCAGGAGGCTACACAGATGTTCGTAAATTAACTATTCTGGATTTGAACAGTGGTATTGGACCAACAATGGTTATTGGATATCCTGATCATTTTGCTGAATACTATTCAGGAAATCACTTAATTAATTTGCAAAACTTCATTGAAAGCGACCTTGAAGGTGTTGGTGCTGATGATGATTTCGTATTAGATGACTTCTTGGAATCTTATTTAGATGAAAACAGAATCGCTGACGAGGGTGATGATTTATATGGATTACCATTTAACAAATCAACCGAAGTTATGATTTATAACAAGACTTTCTTTAATCACATGGGATACACAGTTCCAACAACATGGGCTGAAGTAGAAACATTAAGCAAACAAATATTGGTTGATGTTGCTGCTGGAAAAGCTGATGATGTTATTACCTTTGGTGAAGGTGAGAAAACCCCTTCACAATATTTAGCAGAAGGATTATTTATTCCATTTGCTTATGATTCAACAAGTAATGCTATTATAACTGCTGCTCGTCAATGGGGTGGTGCTTATACTGAAAAAGATAATATTGAAAAGGGATATGCGATGTTTGACAATACTGAAGTTAAAACAGCTTTAGCATTCTTCAAAGGAATGGCAAATGATGGATTATATGCAGTTGCTGAAAACTTTGGTGAGAGTTATGCATCTAATGCTTTCAAATTAATCAAGTGCGTTATGACGGTTGGCTCAAGTGCTGGTGTTGGTTACAATGTTCCAGAAGGAAATAAATTTGAAATCGGAGTTGCTCCAATTCCTTATGAAAGTGCTGATGCAAAATATGTTATTCAACAGGGAACAAATGTTGCTATTTTAGGACAATCAACAAATGAAGAACGCTCTGCTGCATGGCAATTAATTAGATTCTTATTATCTAGCGAAAACACTGCTAAGTTTGCTATGGCAACTGGCGGATATTTACCAGTTAGAAAATCTTCTTATGAAACTGCTGCATACAAGGAATATTTAGAAAATCCTCCAGTTGATAAAATTAATCATTCAATGGCTGCTAATGTTGGTTTACAGTACAGAAACACATACACATTCTTTGTTGACCCAGCATTCGTTGGTTCAAGTGAAATTCGTGATGCTGTTGGTTCAATGTACAGTGCTATTATTGTTAATAAAAAAGATATATCTCAAGCAATTAAAGATACACTTAATGAATTAGGACCAAAATATCAAAAATAATGAAAAGCTTAAATGTAAAGTTCTCTAAAGTATTTAGTTTGTTATTAATTTTGGTAGTTGCCCTCATAGCAATTGGCTGTGGTCCTAAAGTGGATCCTAATGAAAATCCAGAAGTAGTAGAACTAAACACAAAATATACTGATGAACTTAAATTGACAGCTACTTATTCAAATAAAAGTTTTATTAATAACGGAATTGGTGAAGTAAAACTTTCTCAAAATGTTGATGGAGACACAGCGCATTTTGTTGATTTAGTTTCGGGCATAAGATTTACCGCTAGATTTCTATGTATAAACACACCAGAATCTACTGGTAGAATTGAGCCTTGGGGCAAAGAGGCAAGTAAATTTACTGCTGACATTCTATCTAATGCCAAAACAATTGTTTTAGAAGCAGAAAAAATTGATTCACCAGCTGAATTAGATACAACTGGTGGTAGATATTTAGCTTTTGTTTGGTATAAAACTACGGAGGATTCTCAATTTAGATTATTAAATTTAGAGATTGTTGAAGAATGTTATTCAAATTTCACTGGTGTATCCAGTGATACTAAATATGGTGAGGAATTTGAATCGGCATCTCTTAAATCCTATGCTTCAAAAAGAAGAAAGTTTGGCGAATTAGACCCTAACTTTGATTATTCTAATGAAGTTCAAGAAATCACAATTGCTGAACTTAAAAATAATTTTTCTCAATATAATTCTGGTACTAAATTAAAGATTACAGCTCGAGTTATGAGAATGGTTGGAGATAATTTGTATTTGGAAGATTTAAATGAAACATGGAATGAAGAAACCAAATCATATCAATTAGCAGGAATTTATATGTTTAGTGGTTATGGAAGTGGTTTAGCGATTTTAAAGATAGGGGAAATTATTGCTTTTGAATGTCAGTGTGTTGACAATGATATTTATGGAAAACAATTGACTAACCCATCGAAAGTTAAAAGTATTGAAAAAACCTCTGAATATAATATTCGAGAATTTTCTGGAAAAGAAACAATTGATTTAGCATCTTATGAAGGATTTGTTATTTGTGTTACTGAATATAAAGTTACTCAAGTCGGCGATCCTAATGAAGAGGGAGCATTTACAATCTATGGAAAGACTTCAAGTGGACAATCTATAAATGTTAGAATTGATGGAGCTGTTTACCCTAAAATAAAGGTATCTTCAATTGAAATTGGTTCGACTTATAGTGTTACTGGTGGAGTTTCTAAATTTAATCAAACATTCCAAATAATGCTTGGAAATCAAATTACAGGAACAAATGATTTTATAAAAAAATAACATAGGAGGAAAAAATCAAATGAGTTTTATGAAAAGTAATGCAAAAAGACTTTTCTTAGTATTAGTTGCTTTTGCTTTATGCTTTGGATTAATTGGATGTAAGGAAGTTAGTGATGAACCTACATTGCAAGAAACATTGGAATCTGCTGTTGGCAGTATCGTTATGGATAAGAGTATCGGTACATTATCTTCTAATCTTGTTTTACCAGAAAAAGCTGCTGGTGAATATGAAATAACATGGACAATTGCTGAGAATGCTTATGCTTCAATAGCAGAAAACAGAGATGGCGTACCAATGATTAAAATTTCTCGTCCTGAAGCTAGTGTTGGCTATCAAAAATTTGTTATTGTAGCTACTATTACTAAAGATGATGCTAGCGCTACTAGAGAATGGGAAGGTTATGTAAAACCATTAGCTGAAGGAATTGAAATCCTTGATGCTGCTGGTGTAAAAGCTGCTGAATTAAATACTAGTTTATTGATTCAGGGAACAGTAATGATCGTTTGTAAGAGTGCTGGTTTCTGGGTTGCTGATGAGACAGGAGCTGTTTATGTATATGGAGCAACTGGCGATGTACAACCTGGTGATGTTGTATCTGTTACAGGAAGCAAGACACTTTATTATTCACTAGTTGAAATTGAAAATCCAGGAATTACTATTGATGAAGAAGGTACTGGAACTTATCCTTATGCTGAAAAAGCAACTGCTGGTACTGCTGATACTATTATTGGATTAGATAGCACAGTTCAAGCTAATTATGGTACTTTATACACTATTGAAGGAACAGTAATCAGCGATGTCAATAGTGGTGGATCTTATACATATGGTATTAAAGACTTTAAGACAGGAAATAGCGTTACAGTCTATGATTCTTGTACTAATGCTGATGCTTTAGAAACATTAGGCACTAAACTTGGTCAATATATCAAGTTAACTGTAGTAGTTTATGATCTTCATTCAAATGGATATTGGAGAGTTTTAGCAATCAACTCTACAATTGAAGATGCTACAATTCCAACTATTTCTGATAATGAAAAAGTTTCTACAACTAAAACTCAATTAATAAATGATTTAGAAGGAAAGATTTTATATGCTGATGTTAATCTACCTACTACTAATGACTTTGAAGGCCTAACAATTTCTTGGGCATCTGATAAACCAGAAGTTTTGAGTGCTGAAGGCGTTAAGGGAACATCAACTGAAATTGAAAATGCTGTTAAATTAACAGCTACAATTACTGCTGGTGCTGTCACTGAAGTTGTTGAAATCAATGTTAATGTATTTATGTTAGCAAAGACAACAGTAACAAATGCATTATATACATGTGATAATGGTGGTGATACTGTATGGCTAGAAGGTAAAATAATTGCTCTAGATGTAGATGGTTATTTCTATTTGGCTGATGAAACAGGAGTTATTTATGTAAGAACTAAATTAACAGATGTAGCATTAGGCGATTCTGTTAAAGTAATCGGAAAAACTACTTATTATGATGGCAAGGGTAAACAGTGGACAAGACAAATGACTGCAACTTCTATAACTAAACTTGAAACAGAAGTTACACCTATTGCTGCTGTACCAGCTACTATTGCTGATTTCCCAGCAATTGAGAATGAGGGTGGAGTATTAACTGCTGCTGGTTTAGCTGCTGTTAAAGCTCATAGCGCTTATGGAAGAATTATTGAAATAACTGGCTATGTTCAAACTAGGGGTTCACAAGGTGATATTTACCTTTGCGAAACGGCTGAAGAAACATCTGCTGGTGTATGCTATTATTATAAATCTATTAATCAAACAGAAATCAAGGCATTAGTTGGTAAACTTGTTAAGTTTACTTGTGCTGTTTATGATGGAGCAGGTGCTGCTGGTTGGAGATTGGGTTCTTGTTTGAGTTATGAAGAAGTTACAACTCCAATTGTAAATGAGCCAACTGCTGGTGCTGTCACTGTCGCTGCTGTAATCGCTGCTGAAAAAGATGCAGCTGTTACTGTTGATGCTGTTGTAAAATATATTTATTCAGGAAACGGTATTGTTATTGAAGATGCTACTGGATCTATTTATGTATATGGAAAGACTATTTCTGGCGTTAAAGTTGGCGATAAGGTAAGCGTTACTGGAACCAAAGGTGAATATAAAGAGGCTCCACAAATTGCTAACCCAACAGTAACTGTTAAAGCTACAGGAACATATACATATACTTATGAAGTAACTACTCTTGCTGAACTTAATGCGATGAGTTATGAAGATAAGACAATTTTTGGGAAAGTATTTAAGATTGTTGGTACTCCAGTTGCTAGTGGAAATTTTATTAACATTAAATCTGGCGAAGTTACTCTAAATCTATTCAATGACACATTTAATAAATCTGTTTTAGCTGATTATGTAGATGTTGAAATAGAGATGTTAGTTGTTGTTTATCAGTTTAGTAATGGAACATATAATTTATTCCCAATTGTATCAACTATCGTTTCAACAACTCCTGCTGCTTAAAAAACAATAAATTAGGTCATAGTTATAAACTATGGCCTTTTTTCTTTATATTGTAAATGATTTGCGAATATATGTTTAATATGATAAAATACAGTATATAATCAGGAGGTCAAAAATGGAGTATAGAAAATGGTATGATACCGGAATTAAAACATCTACTTTAGGCTATGGAGCAATGAGGCTAAAAACAATCAATGGAGAAATTGATGAGGAAAAGGGCTTAAAATTAATTGATAAGGCATATAAGAGCGGAGTTAACTATTTTGACACAGCAGTTCCCTATACTGATGGGAAAAATGAAAGCTTTGTTGGGAAAGCTCTAAAGCGATATCCTCGTGAAAGTTTTTATTTGGCTACTAAATTGACAATAAGATTGTATAAAACCAAAGAGGAACTTGAGCAAGTCATCGAAAAACAATTAAAAAATTTGCAAACAGATTATATAGACTTCTATTTAATGCATGCTCTAAACAAACATACTTTTCAAACCATTAAAGATTGGAAGATTCTTGATCTTGTTGAAAAGTGGAAACAAGAGGGAAAGATTAGACATATAGGCTTTTCTTTTCACGATGACTATGAAACATTCAAAGAAATTGTAAACTATTATGATTGGGAATTTTGTCAAATTCAATTAAATTATATGGATGATGATATCCAACAAGGAATACAAGGGTACCATGATTTAGTTGCTAGGAAAATACCTGTTGTTGTTATGGAACCGATAAAGGGAGGGAAACTTTCTAACTTTAATGATGAAGTAGCTAAAACATTTTTTGATTATAACAAAAATGCCTCTCTTTCTAGTTGGGCAATGCGTTGGGTAGGCTCCTTAGATGGTGTTAAGGTAATTCTTAGTGGAATGAACGAAATGGAACAGGTTGAAGATAACTTAAAAACGTTTAATAATTTTAAAAAGCTGGACGAAACTGAAGTACAGTTGGTAAAGGAAGTTAAGAAAGCACTGCTTAAGGTTACTGAAGTTGGTTGTACTAATTGCCAGTATTGTATGCCTTGCACAGTTGGTGTCGATATTCCGGGCAATTTTAGGATATTTAATAACTATGCCATGTATAAATCAGAAGAAGATACTAAATGGCGCTATAGTGAATTGCGAAAAAAAGATGCAATTGCCAGCTTATGCATAGAATGTGGAAAGTGTGTTTCTCAGTGCCCACAGGGAATAGATATCCCTAACGAATTAAAGAGAATGAGGAGTTCTCTTCCGTTTTTGGAATAAAACATTAGTTATAGACTAGAAGGTGAAAATATGATTGGTAGTATTAAAGAAACCAAAGAAATTTTAGAAAAATATAAACTAAAAGCGAGAAAATCTTTTGGACAGAACTTTCTAGTTGATAGCAATATAATAAATAAAATAGTTACCTCAGCAGGACTAACTAAACAAGATGGAGTTATTGAAATTGGCCCTGGAATAGGTGCGATGACTGAAGTGATGTTAGAAAAAACAAAAAAGGTTTTGTGCTATGAAATCGACAGCAATATGACGAGAGTGCTAAGAGAAGAGATTAATTCTGATGATCTCATAATTAAAGAAGAGGATTTTCTAAAGGCTGATATAAATAAGGATTTAGAAAATTTTGTTGATTGTGAAAGAGTTTTAGTTATCAGCAATCTACCATATTACATTACCACACCAATAATTTTTAAACTTCTCGAGTGCGAAAACCGAATTGACGAATTTTATTTTATGGTGCAAAAAGAAGTTGGAGCCAGGCTTACAGGGAAACCAAAAACTAAGGATTATAATAGTTTGAGTGTCCTTATAGAATATCAAGCAGATGCTCAATTGCTTTTTGATGTGAAGAGAAATTGCTTCTATCCTGCACCAGATGTTGATAGTGTAATAATTAAACTGAAAAAAGTTAAACGCGAATATGAGGCAAAAAACAGGGGTCTTTTTGTGAAATTTGTTCAGGATGTCTTTGCTATGAGAAGAAAAACATTTATAAATAATCTCCTTAATAAGTATCCTATTTCTAGAGAGAACATAACAACCCAGTTGAGAAACTATGGCTTTTCAGAAACTCTAAGAGCCGAAGAGTTGACAACAAGAGAATTGGTTGACATGTTTAATGTGCTATTCTAAGAATTGTGGTGTGAAATGATGAAATATAGACAATGTGCAAAAATTAATTTAGGCCTAAAAATTGTTAATAAAAGGGAGGATGGATATCACAATTTGAAATCGGTGTTCATTCCTGTTGGTATTTATGATAAATTAATTTTTAAAAGAGCAAAAAAAAATATAATTGTTAAGTGCAAAGGAATAAAGCAAGAAGATAATTTAATCTATAAGACTGCTCGTCTTTTAAAAGAAGAAAGATCTGTTTTAAGAGGAGTAAAAATAATAGTAAAAAAGAAAATTCCATTTGCAGCTGGTCTTGGTGGTGGCAGTGCTGATGCAGCAGCAACCATTAAAATGCTCAACGAGTTCTGGGAAACGGGATTAAATGAGGAGGATATGTATGAATTCGCTTCAAAAATAGGAAGCGATGTTCCCTTCTTTATATATAACAAAACAGCAGTTGTTGAAGGAAGAGGAGAGATAGTAAAACCTATTGATACGAAAATTTCTTTTTATGTTATCATAATCAAGCCCTCATTCGGATTAGAAACAAAAAAAATTTATCAAAATTTTAGCTTTAAATCAGGCCAGGAAAACAATATAGAAAGAGTTATTCAAGGAGTTAAAGAACAAAACTTTGATATGATTTCCAAAAACATCGTCAACGATTTAGAAAGTGGCGTTTTGTATGATGCTAATAAATACAACTGTATTGTTAATATGAAGAAGGACTTATTGGAGTCTGGAGCGATAGCCAGTTTGATGAGTGGTAGTGGTAGCTGCACTTTTGGTATTTATCCAACAAAAAAAGCAGCCAAAAACGCTAAGAAGCAACTAATCAAGAAAAAATATAAAAGGCATCAAATATATATCGCCGAAGCTGGTAAGGGCATATTCGAATAAAAAAGAGCGCAAAAACGTTTTACATTTAATTGAGATTGTAAAGAAGTGTTCAATGTGTTATAATAAAATCGAAGATACTTGGCGGGAGGACTTTTTCAAAATGGCAATAGTTCACGGAACAAAAGTAAAACTATTCACCCTAAATTCAAATCCCGAATTGGCAAAGGAAATTGCTGATTATATGGGAATTGAACTATCAGAATGCAATTTAGAAAGATTTGCAGATGGAGAAGTGGGAATCAATATTCCTGAAACTGTTCGTGGTCACAATGTGTTTGTAATACAGACAACATCAAAACCAGTTAATGAACATTATATGGAATTACTTATTATGATTGACGCTCTAAAGAGGGCATCAGCAAGAACAATCAATGTTATTATGCCTTATTATGGCTATTCTAGACAGGACAGAAAAGCTCTATCTAGACAACCGATTTCAGCAAAATTAGTTGCTGACTTACTAACAGTAGCTGGAGCAACAAGAGTTATATCTCTTGATTTACATGCTGCTCAGATTCAAGGTTTTTTTGATATACCAATTGATAATTTTGAGGCTGCACCCATTATTGTTAGCTATTTAAAAGATATGGGAATTAGCGATGTTGTTGTTGTTTCACCAGATCATGGCGGTACAACAAGAGCTAGAAAATTTGCAATTAATTTTTCAGCACCAATTGCAATTATTGATAAGAGAAGACCAAGGCCAAATGAAGCTGAAGTCATGAATATTATTGGTGATGTCAATGATAAGAATGTGATTATTGTTGATGACATTGTTGATACAGCGGGAACAATTTCAGTAGCCGCAACAGCATTGAAAAAAGCAGGGGCAAAAGATATATATGTAGTTTGCACACATCCTGTTCTTTCTGGAGAAGCATCAAATAAGATTTTAAATTCTGAAATCACTAAATTAATCACTACAAATACGATTAAGATTCCAGAAGAAAAGAAAAACGAGAAGATAATTCAATTATCAGTTGCTAAAATTATTGGACAGGGAGTCCTAAATATAATTGATGATAAGGCAATCAGTACTTTATTTCAATATGATCCAAACAATAAATTGAACTAAAAAAGGTTGATAATACTAGCTAAAAGCTCTCCTTAAAAAGGGAGCTTTTAAAAACGCTAAATACCCTTTTTCCTATGCTAAAAACTTAATAAAATGCCTATAATTAATCCTTGTTTTTTAAAGAAAAAATATGGCATTAAAAAAGCAAAAAAGGTTTGACTTTGAGGGGTGTATAGTGTATAATATATAATGGCTCTAAAGTAAAAAGCATTATATATTAAAAAGAAAAATAAAATCCTTGACAATAAAGCGAGGATATTATATAATGGTAAACGCTGAAAAAAGCAAAAGAACAAGGTCTTTGAAAACTAAATAGAACAGGTGGAGCAGGATAAAATTTATT
>JAQUYR010000023.1 GCA_028691715.1 Bacilli bacterium
TTCATCATTAGAAAAGTTAATGTGTGTCGCTTTCATTTCATAAACTAATAATTAATCATCCTAAACATTCCCAAAAACACACCTTATATATTATACTACAATTCTTTAATTTTTACATTATGAAAACGTATGCTGTTTTTAATAAAAAAACTTATTTTTTAAACTATAAAATCATATTTCTCTATATAATTTTTTCCTATAAAAAAAGTGGCTGTAGCCACTTTCAATAATATCCATCCCATTTATCGCGATGCTCTTTTTTCTCTTCAACAGATAGTTTCTGATTTAATTCTTCACCCTTTTTATTCTTTTCCTCATATTTAAAGACAAACTTTGGAAGCCAGTAATAAGATATTTCCAAACACCATACTGCTATAATACCAATTGTTATCGAGAGTAGAAGATTATTAATCAACAAATTAGGTGTTATATAAGGTCGATAAATCATTGTAAGAATATATATGACTCTATCAATAAAACTATTTTCTACTACTTCTATTCCGTTTGCTAACCAATAAACAACCATTACTGAAAAGGTTGTTGCTAGAGCATCACAGATAAAAAACACCCAAAAATTCATCCGTTTATCCAGTTTAGTCTTCTCAATAACATCTTTAAAAACAACACATTTGAATATAACAAATATAACAGTTACTCCAATTGTTCTGATTATTTCTTCAGTAGTTTCACGATTATCGCTATACTTCAATATGAATCCAATAACAATATTTAAAAGAATTATGATCAATCCCATTGCCAGAGTAGAACAAATTGCCATTAAAGAGTTTTGATAGAGGTACTTTAAAAATGTTTTAAATATAATACTCTTTTTATCTTTCATATTAGATTAGGCTTAGCTATTTGCCTTTAAGTCATCATCAGCCAGATTTTTTTCTTCGTTTTTCTCTTTTAATCCTTGTTCGTTTTTAAGTCTAAAAGCCTCCTCATTAAGGGATTCTTTCACCTTATTCAATTTTAATGGCTGTGAATGTTTCTTTTTTCCATCACTGTTTTCACCAAAAAGTTCTCTTCTTGTAGCCTTAACTTCATCGATGAATTCTTTATCATCAAAATTTACCTTTTCTTTTTGGTGTATGCGACTATCAACCTGATAAATCCTAATCGCTTTTATTAAAGCTTCCAATTGAAAGACCATCTCATCGGTAACATTTTCAATTTTCTTCGAAAAAAGCGAATCGCTGACACTGTTTAGCATTTCCTTTTTTGAATCGTCCTTCTTGATAGTCAGCTCAACATTATGGATATGAGTTTTCTTGGGGAAAAAAATAACTGACAGGATAACCGCCCCAACAAAAATGACTCCCATTGAAATATATTTGACATATCCAGGGGTTGTTGGTACCTTTAACTGTGTATAAAGGATGACTTCAATAATTGCCATTATAACAATAGTTAAGATTAACCATACCAAATTTCCCTTTTTTTCGTTCTTTTCCTCTTCATCAAAGTAAATCATTCCAATCTCGCCAGTTGATATATTCACTTTTTTACTCTCAAGTTTTTTACCCTTTTTGTTGTTTGAATGAATCACATCAGTAATTGTCATTGCATCGGAATCAACCTCAAAATTAATAAATTCCTGACAGTCATCTAATACTTTCTTATCACTGTCAATTTTTTCCAGAAATATTTTTGTTTTAAACATCATATGCCTCCCCATATCAAGTACATAAATATCTATGATATCACTTTATTATAGCATGTCAGCTTGAAGAAATAAAATATTTTTTCAAATAAATTGTTTCATCTTTATAAATATTAATGTTATAATAAAATGAGGTGAAAGTATGGAAGAAAAATTTACAAACGCTACTAAACTATATGAGGAATATCGAAAAAAGCAATTAGCAAATAGATTTGTTGGCTTTTTGGTAAACTGGGATTCACAAACCGAAGCTCCAGATGGATGCTTTAGTGAAAGAGGTCGCCAAATGGAAGTATTGTCAGAAGAGAATTACAAATTATCTACTGATCCTAAAATCATTGAGGCTATTAATATTCTATTCGAAAACAAGGATTCTCTTGACCCAATTATGCAACATGAAATCATTGAGGTTAAAAAATCTACCGATAAAATAGTCAAGATTCCTATGGAAGAAGTTATTGAGATGAGTGGATTATTAGCTTCTAGTCAAAACATATGGGCAAAAGCCAAAAATGAAAACAATTATGAGCTTTTCAAACCAACCCTAAAAAGAATCATTGAGTTAACACAATCATATGTAAAGCATCTTGAAACCCCAAAATTGAAGGGATATAATATTTTACTGGATGAATTTGAACCAGGGTTTACCGTTAAAGATTATGATGCCTTTTTTGAAGCCTTAAAAAAGGATTTAGTCCCTTTTGTTAAGAAAGTTACAAGTACAACACTACAATATAATGATTCCTTTGCTACTTTAAATTATCCTAAAGAAAAGCAAAAAGAATTTTCAAATATTATTCAGGAAGTTATGAAATATGACAAATCTAGAGGTCTAATGAAGGAAAGCGAACATCCCTTTACCTCAGGCTTTGGAACTTCTGATGTTCGGGTTACCGTTCATTATTACGAGGACAATTTCATCTCCGCTATCTTTTCAGCAATCCATGAATTGGGTCATGCAACTTATGAAATGCAGGTTGATCCTACACTAGATACCACCTTCTCTGGAGGGGGAGCATCTCTAGCAATGCATGAATCACAATCGCGTTTTTATGAGAACATAATCGGTAGAAGTCCTGATTTTTGGCGACCTCTATTTCCCAAACTGAAAGAAATTTTTCCTAAACAATTAAAAGGAGTTCGCTTAGCTGATTTTATAAAACAGATCAACAAGGTTGAAAACTCCCTTATCAGAACAGAAGCTGATGAACTAACATATCCTCTTCACATAATGATCAGATATGATATTGAAAAGCTCCTAATAAATGGCGATATAACTGTTGATGAACTACCACAGGTATGGAATAAATATGTTAAGGATTATTTAGGAATTGATGTTCCAAGCGATAGAGAAGGTGTTCTTCAGGATATACACTGGGCTGGTGGTACTTTTGGATACTTCCCAACATATGCCCTTGGTTCAGCTTATGCTGCTCAAATTCATAGAGCTATGAAAAAGGATGTAAACATTAAAAAATCACTAGAAGCAGGAACTACTGTTGAAATAAATCAATGGTTGAAGGAAAAAATCCATAAATTTGGAGCAACTAAATATCCAAAAGAGATTTTAAAATCAGCAACAAAGGAAAATTTCAAAGCAAAATATTACATCGATTATTTGATTAAGAAATATTCAAAAATCTACAACATAAAATAACAAAAACCAAACTTTAATTTATCCTTTACTTTCTTTTATAATTATGATACAATTATTGAGTTAAAAGGGAGTAGTTATAGTGTATGATCAACATTTCCCGGAATACCGGTGGTCATGCCCCTTAGAGAAAGGAATGAGACTTTTAGCCATAAGGCTAGGAGTCTCTTATTTTTATGTAAAAGGAGTTATCTATGTTTATTGAGTACTTTCGTGAAATGCATATTGCAATCATTGTTTTATTATTAATAATCGGTTTGATTTTAATCATCAAGGGTGGAGATTTTTTTGTTGATGCTGCCAGTTGGTTTGCTGAAATATCAGGAATTCCTAAATTCTTAATCGGTGCTACCATAGTCAGCATTGCTACAACTATGCCAGAAATGCTTGTATCAATCATTGCCACTGTTCAAGGCAATGCTGAGATGGCAATCGGCAATGCTATAGGATCAGTAACCGCTAATACAGGAATGATTTTAGGAATTTCGATTGTTTGCTGTGCTGGAGTTATCAGTCGCAAAGAGTTCAATCTTAAAGGCATTTTAATGATTATTGCTGCCATTATCCTATCTTTATTTTCTTTAAAGGGAAGCTTTGGATTATTGCCTAGTGGTTTATTGCTCGCTTTATTCCTTGTTTTCTTCTATGATTCTGTAAAGACAGCAAAAGAAATTAGCAATGAAACCAGCGAAAATCGAGTTAAGCCAACTAAAAAACAGATTATAATAGGTACATTAAAATTTATCTTTGGAGCACTTGGTATAATTGTTGGAGCGGAACTTCTAGTCGATTCCGGAACAATAATTGCTTGTGCCTTAAAAGTCCCTGATAGTGTCATAGCTGTCACAATAGTAGCAATTGGAACCAGCCTTCCTGAGTTTGTTACCACACTTACAGCAATTGCTAAGAAACAAGGTGCTCTATCAGTCGGTAATATTGTTGGTGCTAATATTATGGATATGGCTTTAATTCTTCCAATATGTTCATTTATCTCTGGTGGTACACTCCTTGTTGAGAGCCAGGCAATGTATTACGATATGCCATTTTGTTTAGGAATAGGATTAATAGCTATTGTCCCAGCTATAATTAAAAAGAAATTCATGAGATGGCAAGGAATTGTTATGCTTCTAACCTACATAGTATATGTTTGTCTAGTAGTATTCTTCCCAATAATATAAAGCATAAAAAAGGTATAGATTGAAATCTATACCTTTTATTTCTTTTCTAGTACCTTTAATGCTACATCAGGATAATTAGTGATAATTGCTGCTACTTTTTTCTTGAATAACATTTTTTTCATCAGTTCTTCTTCATTAACTGTCCAAACCAAAACCGGTCTGCCACTCAGTTTTAATCTCCATGTATATCCCAAAATAACCAATTTATAATATGGTGATACCATATCACACTTTGTTTTTAAAATCCTCCATAACGGAAACAATTCTGATATTCTTGTTAGAATGACATGTTTTGGAAATTCTTCACCAAGCAATAATACAGTCTTAATATTGCTATCAATTTTTTTGATAAGTCTAAGGGAGTTATCATTGAATGACCTGATAAAAAATTTATCGTATGTTAAGTACTTCTTTACTAAATCTACTACTTCTTCTTCATACCCTTCTTCTTTCAACTCGATATCGATAAATATCTTATCCTTACACCATTGAAGAGTCTCTTCTAAAGTAGGCATGATAAATCCTTTTTCTAAAGTTAAAGAGCATAAACTCTTATAGTCTAAATCAGCTATTTTATGGCCATCATAATTATCGTTATGAACAATTATCATTTGACCATCTTTTGTTTTTCTGACATCGCATTCAAAAGCATCGGCACCAACCTCAAGCGCCTTAGAAAAAGATTCAATAGTATTCTCAAATTCAACCAAACCTGATGCTCCACGATGAGCAACCACCAATTGCTTGCTAAATTTCATTCTTTTCACCACCATCTTTATTATAGCATGAAGTAGAAACATTGTTAAGTCATTTTAAGACTATTCTTTAAAATTATCATATATTGCATTTAATAATGTTCCTGTTTTATCATTGTTATAATCCCAGAACATTACTCCTGCTAATCCCTGAGTCTTTGCATAATCGCATTTATAATCTATTGATTTAGTATTTTCGTAGGATACAAAAGTAGTTCCATCATATAACCAATAAGCCATTGCTGTTTCATCGTAATACTCGATAAAATTACCACTTGATAAAATTGTATTAACAATATTGGTATAGGATATCGTTCCACGAGGAGTGGTATTATTGACATTCATACCGTCACTAGTTGTTGAAGGGTCACTAACGGTACTCTTATATCCATAAAAAGCTAATCCAATGGTCATTCTTGCCTTTTCAAAACCAGCATTACTATATAATTTTACTGCCTCATCAGCACTAGCAATAGTATTTGATGATTTGTATAGGGCAGAATGATGACTTGTTATTCCGCTTTTGCTTAAATCATAAGTCATCAGATGTAAGTAGCTTAAACATTGATTCAATTTACTTACTTCATAAAGGCTTGGTGAGCCACCAGGAACCGCTGCTGTTAACAACAAATCAGGATTATATTCATTAAAAGCATCCCGCAATTCTTGGCATAACAAAGTAAAGTTTGCCTTGTCCTCTGGACGAGACTTTATTCCCGCAGCGCTAACTGCTGGATATTCCCAGTCAAAATCAATTCCATCAAATTCATATTCTTTTATGGCATCCATAATTGAATCAATGAATGCTTTCCTCGAAGCCGAGTTTAAACAAGCATCACTGAATCCGTCGGCTCCCCAGCCTCCTATCGATAGAACAACGCGAACGCCATGTCCTCTAGCTGCCATAATCTCATTCAATTTCTTGACAGAGTTAAGATACAACTTGCCATTTGCTATTCCAGCAAAACATAAATTAATGACGTCAATTTTATCCAAATCTCCCTCTAAGAAAGAAGAAAAAGTATCGGAATATAGATAGGCAAAGGTTAATCGATCTTTATCTAAAGTCTTTATCACGATTTTCATAATGGTCACATCCTTGGTAAATGTCTTATTAACGTAACTTCCCTTTAAAGTGGCTGTTAATGTAACTGTCTGATCATAAGTCTTTCTGGCAATAATTCCCGTTAAACTAATTGCAGAGGAATTTGAAACATTCCATATTATTAGAATATTATTATCACCCACCCTATTAGGAAGACTTATATTAGTAATTGTTTCATCAGGAATTAATTCATTCAACGAATTTATAATCTCCTCCATTGTTTCTAATTCCTTGTTTTCTAATTTTGTAATATACTCCTCAAATTCCTCATCGGTCATTTCAGATGGATCTTTTTCTTCATCTACTGGAGGTTCTTCAGGGTCATCGGGATTCTCAACATCAGGATCATCGGGATTCTCAACATCGGGATTATCTGGGTTCTCAATGTCAGGATCATCAGGATTCTCAACATCGGGATCATCTGGGTTCTGAATATCAGGATCATCAGGATTTTCTATAATGCTTGGGCTACATGATGAAAGGATAAATAAAGAAAATATAAGGGCAAAAATGTATATGACTTTTTTCATTTTAAAAAACAAAATTGCCATTCCTAAAAATTTGTATTTCTTCTTTATTTTCCTTGATACCAACTATTTCCATATCTTCACTACCAAACATAAAATCTACATGGGTAATTGATTTGTTATAACCACTATCCAATAATTCTTTTTCAGTCAGTGAATTACCATCTTTTATATTCATTGTATAAGCATTTCCTAGCGCTAAATGACAAGAGGCATTTTCATCAAACAATGTATTATAGAAAAGAATTCCCATATTTGATATTGGCGAGTCATAAGAAATCAATGCTACTTCGCCAAGCCTTGAGCTTCCCTCATCCAGTTCCAATAGGCTCTTTAAAGATTCCTTTTCTTTTTTAGCATCATAATCAACAACTTTTCCATCCTTGAATACAAGGTAGAAGTCTTCAATCAATTTTCCCTGATAGTTTAAGGGCATTGTTGCTACAACTTTACCATTTACTCCATGACTATGGGGCATTGTAAAGGTTTCTTCTGTTGGAATATTGGGAGCAAAGCTGACACCATTAGCAGCTTTTTCTCCTCCACCGCCCCAAATATGATTCTTAACAAGATCAATTTCGAGATTTGTTCCTCTACCATTAGTAAATTTTAGAGTCTTAAAATTATACTCATTCAATATTTTATTATGCTTTGCTAATTTATCGATATGAATTTGCCATTCTTTTACAGGATCATTATCCTCAGTTACTCTTGAAGCGTTTAAAATGGCTTCCCATAGTTTATCAACTACTTCATCAGAATCGATATTTGGGAATACTTTCTTGGCCCATGGAACTGTTGGAGCTGCGATTACTAGCCACTGCGACCCATTGCTCATCATATGTTTACGATAAAACCCGATTTTTTCATTTGATGCTATTGCTGCTGCCTGCATTTTTGTGGGATCTACATCTTTCATTAGGCCAGGTGTAGGGGCACTGATAGAAATAACAGCTGCTTTTTTGTCAACAATATATTTAAATTGTTCAACTAAATAATCGGGAACTTCTTTTACTACTTCTAAAGAGGCATATGTATACAAATGTTTTGCAACTACATCATCATTATATCGCATCATTACATAACTTGCACCAGCTTCATAACCACTCTCAACAATCATTCTTGCTAATTCCCTGCATTCAACGGGTGAATTCACTACCAATATTTGTCCTTTTTGAACATTGACACCAACCTTAACTGCAAGATCAGCAAATTTTTTTAACAATTTATTATTCATTTTATATCCTCCTGTTTTATGACATTATAACATAAATGTCCTCAAATTAAAACACTTTAATAATATTAAAAGCGGTATTTCTAATACCGCTAAATTATTTTTACTATCGATTTTAATTACCACTTTCATTAGTAAATGCTGGGTAATTAGGATTACCATAACCAACAATATAGGTATTGGTCAATAAATAACTTCTTTTTGCCACCATATTGGAAGTGTTACCTTCGATTGTGTACACTTTTGTTTCATCTACAGCTATTACAATACCTGTATGAGTAGATCCAGTTGATTGATCGGCATCCCTGAAGAAAATTATATCACCTGGTTGAGGAGTGTATTCACCTCTTGCTCCAAATCTGTTTTCAGCTGCAAACCAAGCCATACCAGCTGTACAACCACAATATCGTGGAACTATTTTTGTTGAGATACCAGCTTCATAGCAGCACCAAGACACAAACATCGCGCACCACGCTTCATAATTTAAGTTATACCATGCTCCATACTTTGTGTCATTGTTTGGTCCTTCAACATATCCAATTTCCTCGTTAGCAATAGCGATTAATCGGCTGACATAGTCCACATTAGGTTTACCATAAACAGTGATATTAATTGTTCCTTTAACCTCTTTATTTTCTTTAGAGATAGCTGTAATCAACACTGTTCCTTCAGAAATAGCAATAATTCTTCCGTTATCGTTAACAGTAGCAATAGTTCCCTCGGCAGTGACCCAATTGTAATTTCCTGAACTGTTTGCTCCATCAATATAAACATAAGACATCACACCAGCATGAAGTTTACCGCCCTCTTCTTCTGTATATAACAGTAAAGGTCCAGCAGCGATTTCTCCATCTTCTGTCTTACTCGTTGATGTTTCTGTAACCGTGATTTGATAACTAGCAGTTACCAAATTATTAGTTTTTGAAGTAGCAGTAACTGTAACTGTTCCTTTTTTTAAGGCAGTTATTTTATTATCCTCAATTTTTATAACACTATTATCACTAATAGAGATATTAAAATCAGAAAATGTGCCTTCAATTTTATCAGCATTGCTAATCCATAAATACCCAACATCTCCTATTCTCATATTGGAAAATGTAGCATCTAGAATTGGGAGAATAGGGATTACATTCAGAGTAATTGTATCTGTTAAAGTGGAATCAGATTTTGATGTCACTGTTATTGTTGTTGAACCAACACTAATAGCTTCAGCTAAATAGTTCTCAATGTTTATAATATTACTATCTCCAACTTGCCAAGTAAATTCATCTTTATTGGTGTAATTTATTATTTCTAATTTTACCTTTTGACCTAACTGTAGGGATGTAATGACAGTGCTCAGTATTGGTTTTACTGGATAAACTGTAATATCAATACTAGTAGTCAATGTTTTATCGGCTTTACCAACAATTGTCAAGGTGGTTATTCCTTCTTTTAAAGCTAAAAGATTATACGCATTATCAATAGAAACAATAGATGGATCCGCTACTTCCCAATTGAAAAGATTCTTATCAGTGTAATTAGATAATAACACTTCAATTGTTTGACCAACTTTATAATCATTAGATTTTAATCTTAATCCAGGCATCAAAGCTTTTATTTCAACTTCAAGCACTCCAAAAATCGAACTATCAACTTTTGATGTAGCGGTTATGGTCACCTTTCCAACTTTTAAAGCAAAAGCTGATGTCCCAATTACCTCTAAAATATCTTCATCACTTGAAGTATAAATAAATTCATTTTGATCGTCAAAATTACCAACGCTTAATGTCACAATATCATCTAAATATATCTCATCCTCAGATAGGATTATACTAGGAATCTTCGGACCAATAGTTATTTCAAAACTGCTAGTAACTGCTATATCCTCTTTCAAAGAAGCAGTAATCGTAGCTATTCCCTTAGAGATAGCGGTTAAAGTGAGATTGTCTAGTGATAGTATTTCTTTGTTATCAATTTCAAATTCAAAATCATGGATATTTCCATCATAATTGCTTAAACTGATTTCAGAACTTTCGCCCTCTCCTAAATAGTTTGAACAAACTATTATAGGATTAATAATTACATCTAGTGTTGATGTGCTACCAACAATAGTAATTGTAGCTCTTCCAGCATTAAGAGGTATAATTTTACCATCACTTATCTCTAGCACTTCCTCATTGCTTATCTCAAAAACTGCTTTATCGCTGTTTACTGGTATTTCAACAGCGTTGCTATCATTAATAACTAATGATGCCGTTGTAAATTCAATCTGTGTAGAGACACAACCACTAATGAAGATCACCACCATCAATATGGCTATTCCTAATATTCTTTTAATCTTACTCATTGTTTCACCTCTAATTATTTTTAATCTGTCATAATCAATTCTTTTTGAACACTGTCTTTTTTCTTTCTTCGAAAATCTATTTCAGAGATTATGAAGGCAATCGTCATAATTACTCCGCCAATTACTAGGTTAGGTGTCAACGTGTCATATCCTAAAATTATTGAGAAAACCAAAGCAAAAAAGCCTTCTAACATTAATATCAAACCAGCAACAACTGCCTTTGTATGTTTTTGAGCAAAGATTTGCATTGACTGGCAGAGAAATGAAGTAACTACGCCTAAATATAGTGTTGATACCAATCCAGCTTTGATATTAATATCACCAATTATTCCATTCTCGACAACGAGCCACCAGAAAAAGCCTCCTACCATCAATGTAATACCAAACATAAAAGCAATGATACTAAAGTGGACTTCTCTTGCAGTATTTCCTAAATAAGCAATTGAAAGCGCAAAAAACAAAGCACTTATCAAACAAAAAAGATTTCCTTTTCCTAAAGATATACCCTCCTGGTATACTCCTGTTAAGATTACCATTCCTAAAAGAGCAATAATTATACTTATCATATGGTTTAGTCCTATTTTTTGTTTGTATATGATAAAAACAAATAGAGGTATAAAGACGATATAGGTCACTGTGATAAACCCACAGTTTGCTGGTGTAGTATTCGCAATACCGATTGTTTGGATAATAAACCCAAAGGTATTGATGATTCCAGCAATCAAAGCGATTATAAGCTCTTTTCTAGTCATCTTCATTATCTTTTTTCTGAAAAAAACTAAAATCAAAAAAGAAAAAATTAAACCTCTAATACCATTTAATAAACCAGTAGATAAGTTTGCTGATGTAGCAATCTTCATCATACATGTTCCAAATCCCCAAAGTATTGCTATCATTAAAAGCATCAAATTAGCTTTATTTTTTGTCACACATAACACTGCTCCAATATAAATGGACACTTATATTTTTAGGTATCCAGAAATTCACACTCCTTGTATTATATCACATTTCTTTTTGTTTGTTAACACATATTTATTTCTTTTAAATTTACAAAATATTCTTTTTCGTTTATAATAATTAATAGTAAAGGATGGTGATTAAAGATGCAAGAAATCAATAACTATGAACAAATTTATAACTTGATAAGAAATGAAAAAGATGTTCTTAAGCTCTCGGAATCTTTAAAATTATACCACCCCTATGACATTGCTAGGGTCTTTCTTGATCTGGATATTGATGATAGAAAAACTCTTTATAAAGCCTTATCAAGTGAAGAACTAGCCGATATTTTTGAATATCTTGATGAAGCTGATGCTGCAGCTTTTCTAAAGGAAATGGATATTGACAGCAGTTCTTCCATTTTAGGCGAAATGGAAACCGATGATGCTGCCGATGTCATCAATGAAATGAGTGATGATGCTTCATTATATCTGAATAAACTCGATGTTGAGGACAAGAAAAATCTGAGTTATCTGACCACACACAAAGATGATACAGCTGGATCCATAATGACGACTAATTTTTTACAAATAGAATCAGACTGGGATGTTAAAGAGGCGATGAAGTTTCTTGTAACTGAGGCCAATGAGGCTGAAATAATTGATCCCCTATTTGTCTCAAAGGAGAACAAACTCGTTGGTATCATCGAGTTAAAAGATTTAATCATTGCCCGTTCTCCTAAAAAAATATCAGAAATAATGCATGAAAATTATGTTTTTATTAATACCACTGATTCTATCATTGATGCCTCAACAAAAATTAATAACTATGATATCTATGCCTTACCAGTTCTTGATGGTCAAAAGCTTGTAGGTATCATTACAATGGACGATGCCCTTGATGTAATTGAAGATGAAGCCACTGATGATTATGAAAAGATGGCTATTTTGGGTGAAGAAGTCACTGGAAAACATGTCATCATAAAATCCCTTATCTCAAGACTTCCTTGGTTGATTTTACTTTTAATACTGAGTCTTCTCATATCAAATGTTATTGGAATTTATGAGGATGTCATAAAACAGGTTACTGTTCTAATCTTCTTCCAGACACTGATTTTAGATATGGCTGGTAATATCGGAACGCAAGCATTGGCAGTTACAATTAGAAGTCTTGGGCGCCACGAACTGGATACAAATAAGAGGATAAGAAAACATTTCTTAAAGGAGTTTAAAATTTCATTATTTAATAGCTTTTTGTTAGGAGTTTTAGCCTTTTTAGTATGTTTTATCTTTTTAAAGCTACGAAATACTCCTGATGTTGATATAATGGCTGTTAGTTTTGTTGTCAGTTTGGCAATGATGATTGCCCTTATCCTATCTGGTCTTTTAGGAACATTAATGCCTACTCTTTTTTACAAGCTAAAAATTGACCCCGCTGTTGCTTCTGGACCTTTCATAACCACCTTAAACGATTTAATATCTGTTGTTGTCTATTTCAATTTAGCAATGATATTTCTAAATATAATCGAGTGAGGAGGGCATTATGAAGAAGATATATATTCAAAATCAATTAGAAAAAGTAAAAGATCCAAAAATTCTTAAAAAAAATCTCTCTAAATGTCACCCTTATGATATAGCTTCAGTATTTCCAAATCTAAGCGACGAGGATAAAAACAAATTATATAGTATTTTTGATAATGAAGCTTTAGCAGAAATATTTTCATATGTTGATAACCCAACAAAATACTTACAAGAACTGGATCGTGAAAAGGCTGCTGCGATAATTGATGAAATGGAGCCTGATGATGCTACTGATACTTTGGGGGAATTCAAACCCGATGCTTCAAAAGAAATTTTTGAACTTTTGGAGAAGAACACCAAAGAGGATTTAGAAGTCCTTGTTCAGTACGAAGAAGGAACAGCTGGAGCCATAATGAATAACAATTATATTTCTTTAGCCGCTGGTATTGATGTAAAACTAGCCATGAAGACTGTGGTCAGTGAAGCTCCTGATGTTGAGACAATAAACACTTCTTTTGTTATCGATAAGAATGGCAATCTTTTGGGAACTGTTGATCTTAAAAAATTAATAGTGACCAAATCCCCTTGCCTAATCGATGATATAATGAACACAAATTTCAAATGGGCTAATGTTGATGAAGATGTTGAAGATGTCTTAAAGACTATTACCGATTATGATATCTATGCCCTTCCTATTATTGATAAGGGAATCTTAAAAGGTATCATTACTATGGATGATGCTGCAGATGTTTTGGTTGAAGAGGCTGAAGAGGATTATGCAAAATTCTCTGGTTTGACCGAGGAAGAAGAGATAGATGAACCAGTTGTTAAGTCAATTAAAAAAAGACTACCATGGTTAAGCATCTTATTAATCCTTGATTTATTTGTGGCGGTGATAATCTCCCAATTTGAATATCTGTTTGCTATTGATGCTTTAACAATATTGGTGATTTTTCAGCCAGTAATTCTTGGATTAGCTGGTAACTGTGGAACACAATCATTAGCTGTAGCTGTGAGAAGCATTGGAAATGACGAACTGGAAAATAAAAAGGCGATTTTCAAGCATCTGGGAAGAGAGTTTTCTCTTGGTCTGACGACTGGAATAGTGATTGGTATCATCGGCTTTTGTATGTCATTTTTGTTATTGATACTAAAAGATAACACCAATTCTTCAAATTTTTATCTGTCTTTAGTTGTCAGTTTATCGATATTTTTATCCATTACCTTTGCTAATACAGTGGGAGCTTTAATACCTATTGCTCTTTATAAGTGCAAAATCGACCCCGCTGTAGCCTCTGGGCCGTTCATCACAACAATAAATGATATTATCTCCATTACTGTTTATTTCACCCTAGCAACATTATTAATCTATAATTTCCTATAAGAAAAGAGAAACTTATACAGTTTCTCTTTTTACTATTATTTTATACTAGCCACCTGAGCTCGATAGATATTGGCATATACACCATCCATTTTTATTAATTCCTGATGAGTGCCTTCTTCCACTTTCAAACCATGATCTAGAACAATGATCTTGTCAGCATTTTGAATTGTAGATAATCTATGGGCGATAATAATCGAGGTTCTTCCCCGAGAAACGACTTCTAAGGCTTTCTTAATCATCGATTCTGTTTCCGTATCGATATGAGATGTTGCTTCATCCATAATTAAAATTGCGGGGTCGTGAATTAAAACCCTGGCAAGAGCAATTATTTGTTTCTCACCACTAGACATATTGATACCAGCTCGGGAAATTTCCTGGTTAATCCCTTTTTCAAATCTTTCGATGATATTCTTACCACCAATTCTATTTAATACATCCTCTATTTCTAAATCACTGACATTTTCTTTTCCAAAACGAATATTGCTTGCAATAGTACCTTTAAATAAGACTGGTTCTTGAAGGACAATACCGATATGTTCTCTGTAGCTGCGTTTGGTAACTTTAGAGATATCCATATCATCAATTGTTATTGTTCCTTCGCCTTCCTTTAATTCATAAAATCTTAAAAGTAAACTCATCAGCGATGATTTTCCGCTTCCAGTGTGCCCAACCAGGCCAACAGTTTCTCCTTTTTGAACCTTGAAACTTATTCCCTTCAGGACATACTCGTCTTTTTCATAGGCAAACCAAACATTATCAAAACAGATATCACCACGATAGCGAGGAATATATTCCTTGGTATTGTCTTCAACTTCACCTTCGATCAATTTATGTATTCTTTCTGTTCGCACCATAGCATGTTGATACTCACCGACTTGGGTAAAGATCAGATTTACAGGCTCAATTATCTTTAATAAGTACTCATTATAAGCATAGATTAGACCAGCACTGATCACTATTTCAGAAACGCTTAAACGTTGATAGCCAAAATAAACGACAATAGCTGTTGTAATAATTCCTCTGACAATACCAATCATATTCCATCCAGTTGTAATATGGAGTTTAACTTCCCTCATCTGCTCAGTAATATAATTCTTATTTAGGGTATTAAATTCTTCGATCGTCTGCCTTTTAAAATTAAATATCTGTAAGATATTGATACCATTGATGATTTCATTGATCTTACCAACTAACAAAGATCGTAATTCATTGACCTTAACAGCAATTTTCTTCAGTTTAGACAGGAAAAATCTGATCCAAATGTAAGCTATTGGGTATATTACAAAACTCAACAGGGCAAGTCTCTTATCGAGATAAAACATACCAACATATGCTAAAACAAAACTCAAAACAGCATTCATGATGACGCTAGTTGTCAAGCGATATAAAATAATCATACCATCGACATCTGAGGTAATTCTTGAAGCCATCTTTCCAGCTGGTTCTTCTTCAAAATACTTGATAGGAAGCCTTTCGACACTCTTCATGGCATCTGTTCTTCCTTCACGAGCGATATGAGTAACCACTTTATTATTCGATACTGTCTGAATATAAGAAGCTATTATTGAAATAATACTTCTTGCTAAAAGTAATAGAACAAGAATTATCAAAGTTGAAAATACTGGTCTATAAAAGTCAACTACTTCACTAGCCTTCAACTTAATAACGCTGTATTGATATTCTTCATCATCAATATTAGTCACAGTTAAAGTATTGCCTTCAACTAATTTTGTACCAGTTTCAATTGTTCCTTCAGTAATATAAAAGCCATCTTTATAGACTATCAGAGTGAAATCTCCTAAAACTTGATCATCACTATCTAAAAATCTCTCTTGTTTATAATTTTTATCGTTATAAGTCACCGTTTTATCATCAGCCTTAGCTACTTCAACCCAATCATACTCAATTCCTAAGATGTAGTCATCTAGTATACTCTTAACAATTAGTGGCGATAAAAATCCCAGTACTTGGACGATAATAATCATTATTACGCTTATGAAAAAATATTTTTTATATCCTTTAAGATATCTAAAAGTTCTCTTAAGATTCTTCATCTTTTCACCTACTTACTAGATAATTGCTCAATGTATTGGCGTTTATACCAATTATCATATTTAAGCAATTCTCTATGAGTGCCAACATTCGTAATTTTACCGTTTTCCAGGACTAAAATTTTATCAGCTTGATAAATTGCTGAAAAGCGATGGGCTACTATGATGTTAGTCTTATCCGACCTTGATTCCTTCAAATGATTGATTATATTTGTTTCTGTTAGAGCATCAACTGCGCTTAAGGAGTCATCAAGAATAAGAATCTCTGGATTTTTTACCAAAGCTCGAGCAATTGACAATCTTTGGCGCTGACCACCCGATAAACTAGCTCCCAGTTCTCCAACCATTGTTTCACTTCCAAAAGCCAATTCTTTTATGTCTTTTTTAAAGTCTGATAAGGTAACCGCCATATCGATTTGCGCAGGAGAAGCCTTTGGATTTCCTATTAAAATATTCTCATCAACCGTCTTTCGAAATAGCATATGATCCTGAGGAACATAACCAACTAGATTATGGACATCCTCTATCTTATAATTCTCGATATTTTTACCATCAATCAATATTTCACCACTGGTAACATTAAATTCTCGGAGTAATTGTCTGATCAAAGTCGACTTGCCAGAACCTGTTGGCCCAACAATGCCGATGGTTTCACCTTTAGCGATAGTGAAATTGATATTCTTAATTATCTCATGATCATCAAAAGGATATTTAAAACTGACATTTTTAAATTCGATTTTATTAAACGTTAATACCGAAACACTTTCCTCTTCATCCTTAACAATTGGCTCTAAATTCATGATTTCATAATAACGGGCATCGGAAATGGTGGCATTATTTATTGTATTTAAAACATTGCTCAAAGCGACCAAAGGACCATATAACATACCAATATACATAACAAATGTGATGAGATCTCCTGTTGTTATCTTTGATGTTATTACCATATAACTACCAAAAGCAAAAGCGATGAAGTAAGAAAAAGCATAAATAAACTCAAACAAAGGAGTAAATAATGTTTCAAATTTTAAGATTCTTTTCCATGAATCAATATCAGCATCAATTGCTTCCTTTGTTTTAATAAAGTCATTTTCTTCTTGACCATATGCTCGAACAGTTTTTACTCCTTCAATTGATTCAAGAACTTTTTCCGTCATGTCAGCATATATCTCATGATGGATTTTATAATACTGACGCTTTTTCATCCTTACTTTATTTAATCTAAAAATAGCTATCGGCATAATCAAGACAGAAATAAGGGTTAAAAGGGGATCAATGGTAAAAACCATCATAGCAATAGCTGAAAGGACTACTCCTGTGTTAAAAAAAACACTTTGTAAGAAACTTGTACAAACAACTGTTAAGACTTCCAAATCATTTGTTGCTCGGGCAATCAAATCACCTTTTGTGTATTTTGAGTAAGCACTAGCATCGAGTTCAAATAAATGATTCAGGTATTTATCGCGAAGTTCATAGGATACTTTCTTACCCAAAGCATTGATGATGTAATGATATAAGATATTTAAAAAATAGCGAGTTAAAGGAACGAGGAATAAAAGGCTTGTATACAAGATTATTTTACTCGTGGTTATTGTTCGATTTGCTATTTCTTCAATGACCAAACCAAGTATTCTAGCTGGGATTACCGAAATGATTGATAAAGCCAAAAGAGCAATAGCCGCTATTATATATCTTTTATATTCCTGTTTAAAAAACCATTTTAAATGCTTTAACACATCAGTCATAATATTCACCAATCAATAATATACTACTATTAGTCGTTTTATACAACAAAAATGTTAAATAAAAAGCATTCCTTTTAAAGGAATGCTTTTGCTATTATCTTTTACCTTTATCGTATGGTATTCCTTCGGCTTTTGGAGCTCTTGATTTCTTCGATGTGAAGGCTAAAACTACCAATGTGATCAAATAAGGAAGAATACGATATATATGTTGACTGATTCCAAGATTGCTTAAAAGATAGATTCCATCATTGTTGATATCAATATATGGATATCCAACGGCAATACATTTTAATAGACCGAACAATAAAGCTGCACCAGCGATATTTAGTGGCTTCCAATTACCAAAAATCATTACAGCTAGAGCCAAGAAACCAAAGCCAGCAACATCACCATTGCTTGAAGCAGCAACTGTTGTTACAGCATAGACAAAACCACCTAAACCAGCTAAACCTCCTGAAATTAAAACTCCTGAATATCTCATCTTTGCTACATTTATACCAACAGAATCAGCAGCTTGAGGGTTTTCTCCACATGATCTTAATCTCAAACCAAATCTCGTCTTATACAATAATATTGATAGCCCAATATATAATCCTAGACATATCCATGTTGTAATATATGTTTTATTGAATAAAACATTACCAATAACACCAAGAGGATTTTCTAGTTTTGTTCCTAGTCCAAAGTCATCCTGATTTAACATGAAAAAATCATTGGAGCTATACTTTGATTCAATATTTAAGACTCCTTGAGAAGTTATTAACAAAATCAAGAATAAAACTAGAGCTGGTGCCAAAAGATTTAGGGCACTTCCACCAATTGTTTGGTCAGCTTTTAGCCTTATTGAAGCGAAGGCTAGTAATAAGGAGAATAGACATCCACCAATGATTGATACTATCATTCCTAATAGCAATAATGGTTGTCCAAAAGAAAGAGGAACATTGAGAAGAATTATGGTTCGGACAAATAGAACACCAACAAAAGCCCCTATTATCATCATTCCTTCTAAAGCGATATTAATAATTCCACTTCTTTCAGAAAATACACCAGCAAGAGCTACTATCATCAGAGGAATTGTGTATATAATCGTTTGTTG
>JAQUYR010000103.1 GCA_028691715.1 Bacilli bacterium
ATTGATTTTTATGGAATATATGATGATCCATCAAGAATTGCCTGTTATCCTGATGGTAACATTTTAAGAGTGATTACTGTAGTTTATTTTGCTAGGCTAGATAAATATCCAACTTTAATTTGTAGCAGCGAATCAAGAGACTTGCAATTTTTTGCAATTGATCAACTGAATAAAATCGATATTGTTGAAACACATATTCCTATAATAGAAGATTATATTAAAAAAACTATCTTTAAATAATTGTAATAATTTCTATATGCGAGAAGCTGAAAAAGTTTTAAAATATATTAATAAATCAAACAATATAAAGCATATCCTGTTTTAAAATGGCTAGTTATATTGATAAGAACTTTAAAGACAACAGCTTTATATATCCATTAAATCGAATAAATTTCCAACCATTATTTGTGACTATAGACAAATAAAGTGGCATGAAATAATTAAAAAACACAAATAAAGTGGCATAAAATAATTAAAAAACTCAAATAAAGTGGCATAAAATAATTAAAAAACTCAAATAAAGTGGCACAAACTATTGATTTGTTAGAATATTAATGCTATAATGTCACTATATAGTAGTAAAATTATTAGAGGTGTCTTATGCAAAGAAAAATAATGGATAACTTAATTATGTGGAAAAAATCAACAAGAAAAAAAAGTATGATTATTATTGGTGCTAGGCAAGTCGGTAAAACGTATATAATAAGAGAGTTTGCTCATAATAATTATCCCCAAAATAAGATTATAGAAATGAATTTTGAACTATTTCCAGATGCTAAAGAATTCTTTGAAAATGATTTATCACCTGATGCTATCATGAGTAAAATTCATTTAAACATTAAATATCAGAATATTGATTTTAAGAATGATGAAAATAACCCTTACCTAATTTTTTTAGATGAAATTCAGTCATGTGAAAATGCTTTAATATCTTTAAAGTCATTTACTCAAGAAAGCAAGCTATATCATGTAATTGCTACGGGCTCTCTTTTAGGTGTTTCACTAAAAAGGGAATTTAATGGATCATACCCTGTTGGTTATGTGGAGCATTTAGAAATGTATCCATTAGATTTTGAAGAATTCCTATGGGCGAATAATATTAATCAGGATTATGTCAATACGATGAAGAATTCTTTTTATGATACATCATCAATAACAAAAGATACTCATGATAAATTAATAATTCTATTTAGACAATATATCATAATAGGAGGTCTCCCAGAAGTTATTAATGAATTTATTCAAACTAAAGATTATGATATGGTATACAAAGTACAGAAAGATTTAAAAATAGGTTATATCCAAGATATTAAAAAGTATGCTAAGGATAATAATTTAAAAGAAAAAATAGAGATGTGCTTTAATTCCATTCCAAATCATCTAAAAGAACAAAATAAAAAATTTATGTACAAGAGAGTTGAAGTAAATGGGAGAGAAAGGATGTTTAAAGGGGCTCTCGATTGGCTATATGATGCTGGATTAATTATTTATTGTAATAATACTAAGAGAATAGAAAAGCCTATTGATGTTTATAGAATTGAGGATTCATTTAAATTATTTATGTTTGATACAGGTATATTAATGTCTATGTTTGATAGCGATAAAAGATATCAAGTTTTAAATGGTGGTGAAGATTTTGATATTGGAGGAATATATGAAAATGCTATTGCTTGTATTTTGGAAAAATATGAGCATACAAAAGATATTCTATATTATAATGATAATATAATTGATATAGACTTTATTGCTAAAAGCGGAAATGACCTTTTAGCAATTGAAGTTAAATCTGGCAATAATATTAAATCTCTTTCATTAAAAAAATTTTCTGAGAATAATAAATTCAAGTATGTAATTTCAGTAAAGGTATCATCAAAATTAATTAAAGAAGATACTAATATAAGGAATATTCCTTTCTATTCTTTTGCATTAATCAGTTCTACTAAAAATGACTAATATCAATTATGAATAATTGATAATTATTTATGTTTTAATTGAATTATTTTAACTAGACTTAGATATATATGGTAAAATCCGCCTACTTTGTAGACGGATTTTTTCTTTCTAATTGTTTTTTCTTTTTAAAAGCAACGACTATTTCTTTCTCTAAGACATTTTTGTTTATCCTTTACTTTCTCACAGCGATAACAAATTTCATTGCTTAAGAATTTATCAGCATAAAAATCATCAAGGTTATTTAGGGTTACTTTGGCAATAGCATTTAATGCTTCTTCAGTAAAGAAAGCTTGATGGGAAGTAATGATAACATTTGGACGTGATACTAATAATGACAAGATATCATCTTTAATATTAGTTCCTGATAAATCTTCAAAGAAGAATTCGCTTTCTTCTTCATAGACATCAAGTCCAGCCCCTCTTACTTTACCATTATTTAAGGCATTTAATAAAGCATCGGAATCAACTAAAGCTCCTCTAGAGGTATTGATAATAAATACTCCATCTTTCATTAAAGCCAAAGAATCTTTATTAATGATATGCTTAGTTTCTTCAGTTAATGGACAATGTAGAGAAATGATATCACTGGTTTTAAAGAGTTCTTCTAAAGTGACATAATTGATATCGGTGTTTTGACGAGGATAAGGGTCATAGGCGATAACATTCATTTTGAAACCTTTACAGATGTCAATAAAAGTCATTCCAATTTTACCTGTACCGATAACTCCTATTGTTTTATCATGAAGATCAATTCCCATTAAGCCTGATAAACTGAAATTAAAATCTCTAGTTCTGATATAAGCTTTGTGAATCTTGCGATTTAAGGTTAAAAGTAGAGCCATAGCATGTTCAGCAACAGCATAAGGTGAATATTCTGGTACTCTGACAATATGAATTTTTCCATATGCGGCTTTAACATCAACATTGTTATAACCAGCACTGCGCATGGCAATAACCTTAATTCCTTCTTCATATAAAACATCAATTGTTTCTTTGCCTATTTCATCATTAACAAAAGCGCAGACACCATCAAAACCACTGGCAAGTTTAGCCGTGTTTTTGTTTAGTTTGTTTTCAAAATATGTTATTTCATAATTTTCGTTGAATTTATCAAACCATAATTTGTCATATGGTTTGGTATCAAAAAAAGCAATTTTTTTCTTCATATCTATTTCCTCCTTTATAAAAGGTATATTTCTATTATCATTTTAACTTATATAACTAGCTTTGTAAAGCAATTTGCATTTTCATATTAATTATGAGACAAAAAAGCATTGATATAATCATCAATGCTTTTTATTTATGCTTTGTTGAATCGCGTTCTTTCAGAGATATTTGAATGATGCGATGTTGTTCGGGAATTTCTTTCCCATCGATTAATTTCATCAGGGTATTTACTGCTTCAACACCCATATATTGAATAGGTTGGTTGATAGTTGTTAAAGCTGGATAGATCCATCTCGATATTGGTAAACCATCAAAGCTGACCAGGAAAACATCTTCCCCTAATTTACGGCCCAGTTTATTCAAAATACCGGTTACGATTACTCCTAGGGTATCAGAAGTGGTGAAGATACCATCGATTTGCGGATTGTTTAACAAATAATTATAGATGAAACTGGAATCAGGAGCTACTAAATCAAAGTCATGGAAATCCCAACCGATGTCATATTTCTTCAGCACGTTGGTAAAACCAAGAGTTCTTTCAGATGTCGTAATCAAGAAAGAAGGACCTCTGAATAAAACAAAGTTTTTGGCTCCACATTCGATCAGCTTTTCAGCTGCTAAACGACCACCTTCAATGTTATCAGTGGTGATTGATGGAATGCTTGGGTCAAGAATATGATCGATAGAAACAATAGGAATACTTAAATTCATAACTTTTTCAACATTAAAGAAGTTTGAACAGATGATTAGACCATCAATAACATAATCTTCAAAAACTTTAATGTAATCCAGTTCGCG
>JAQUYR010000104.1 GCA_028691715.1 Bacilli bacterium
CTTCTTCTCACTTTACTGAAAGAACAGCAGTGTGAGGAAAGTGATCAGATGCGACTATCTGGGGAATATCAGCTTCAATGATATCAATATCCTTGCTAACAAAAATATAATCAATTTTTCGATTAGGCTCAATTGAAGGAAAGCTGAGTTTGTTCTCAGAAAACTTGGTTGCTGTATCGATCAATTTTTGGATAATACTAGTAATCTTATCATCAGAAGGTTCCATGTTTAAATCACCCATAAAAACACAAGGTGTTTTAAGAGAATCTATTTCATTGATAATCGCCTTCAAAGCGTTGTTCTGTTCACTTTGAGCTAGTCCAAAATGAGTTACCAAAACTGTCAGTTTTGGATTACTGAAACTAGCTTTAATAATACATCTCGTCTCATAACATAAAACATCTTCATTTTTTTCAAGAGGATCTGGAATCATAATCGTTTCAACCTTCTCAAAAGGGAATTTTGATATAATCGCATTACCATATGGTCCATTTGGAAGAGTTATTGCCTTGCCAAAATAATAATGATAGCCTAAGTAATCAGCAATTATTTTAGCCTGTTCCTGATAATCAACATGACTACCTTTTCCCCTAACCTCATTTAGACCAATAATATCAGCATTTTCTTTTCTAATTACATCAGCCATGAGCTTTAAATTTATATCTCTTTTTATAAAATCGCGTCCGTGTTGAATATTGAATGTCATAACTTTGATTTTCATTGTTTTTTTCTCCATTTAGCATATTAAAAACCTATTATCAAACTTATAAAAGATGATAACAGGTTGATTAATTATTCTTTATCGTTTTCTTTAAATCCACGTTTTCTAAAAATGTTTTTAATATTGTTTAGAAGTTTTATTAAGCCGATTCTTCTAAAAAATGTCTTGCAAATACTTTCCTTCACAAAGATATTCCCCATAAAGATAATCATCTTATTGCTCAAAAAAATCGTTTCAGAAGTGCCTCTACCATATCCTAAGATAATTGCTTCTTTTTCATCAATTGTTCCCAATAAATTAATCGCATGTTTTTTTAAACCACCACTTAATCTTACTGTTAAAAAACGATTCTTAACAAATATATTCAAACTACCTGCAATGCTTCTTTTTGGATCACTAATGCAAGCATATCGACCACAGGCAACACTCCATGTTGGGAATATATCAAAAGGTTTTACAAAAACTCCGATTGTCCCAATGACATATTGCTCATTATTTCTCTTCATTTTTATTGAAAGAAGTTCTTTTTCAATCTTGATTTGACGATTATGGATTTGCCTGCCAAATAATATGGACAATCCTGTTGGCTTTAAATCAAACCAACCATCATTCTTTAGGAACATCTTTGCTCTCAAAATTCCCATTTTAAATCTCAATTGTTTCTTATAGGTTATATAAATCGGACCAAAAGCTGTTGGATATACACCAGTGTATTCTTCAACTTTAAATGTTCGATAGTTCTTTTTCACTCTTTCTTTTCTTTCTTTTTTGTATCCCTGATCGCTCAAGGCATTTTCTAACAAAGGAATTATAATTTTATTGATAAAAGACTCGCCATTTGTTGAGTTGGTAAGAATTACAATCGCTAGATCAGAATTAGGGAGAAATAGCATTTCAGAATGATGATATATTGTTCCCCCACTATGACCGATGATTTCTCCAACATTAGCTAGATAATACTTATCAAACATCAATCCCAAGCCAATTTTCATTCCCTCTTCATCATTAAAGTTTGGCCTAGATAACATCTCCTCGACACTTGACTGTTGAAGAATTTTTTTATTACCAAATTTTCCTTTGTTTAAAAACATTTGAGCTATTTTAGCAACATCAAAAGCGCTAATATAGGTGTTTGATCCAGCCGGAAGTAGAGAAGATAGCAAATCGATTTTTTCCTCGCCTAAGCTGTTATATGAACGAGATACCTCATACTTATGTTGGCGAAATTCTTCTGGCGTACAAATAAAATTACCATCAATACCCATCGGGTTAAAAATATTTTTTTGAATATAATCAACATATTTCTTTTTGCTCACTCGTTCAATAATAATGCCTAAAAGTGTGTACCCCAAATTGGAATAAGCAAACATTTTACCAGGAGGAGCAATCAAGTATTGATCGGCTAAATAATCAATGATTTGATTATAGTCCTGTTGCTTTTCTGACAAAAGAATTCCAAAATCATCACAAGGTAAACCAGAACGATGATTGAGCAGATTTCTTATTGATATCTTACTAGTGCCAAATCTGTTTTTTATAGTAAATTCAGGTATGTATTCTTTTATATCAGCATCGAGATCTAATAATCCTCCCTCGACTAACTGCATAATAGAAATGGCTGTTAAAACTTTAGTTATTGATCCTATCATAAATTTTGTTGTGTCTTCAACTTTTCTCTCTCCGTAAAAATCAGCAAAGCCATTTTGATAGGAAAGCAATGTTTTAGAAGAATTCACTAAAGCAATACTTACTCCTTTAATTCTAAATTTTTGTTGATACTTTAAAACCTTTTTTAAAATATTAGTGTAGTCAGCCATTTTGACATCTCCTTTATTAATGTAATAATACTACTTTTCCCCAATAAATGCAATATTTTGTTATATTTTACCCTTTTGTTAAAAATAAAAGCCTCTTGAAATTTATTTCAGAGGCGTTCTTTTATAACAATACTACTTCATTAAAATTTAATTCTGTTGGTGTTGCTCTACCAAAGGCATAGATTAAAACAGTAACTGTTCCTTTTTGCATATCAATACTGCTGATTGTTCCTTCTTGACCAACGAATGTTCCAGCACCAATTCTTACCTTGTCGCCAACATTACCAGCAAAACTTTTTTCTGTTGTGATACCACATATCTTAAAAATTGGAACCATTTCTTCGTCAGGAAGAGGAACAGGTTTTGCTCCACCGCCAGATGATCCCAAGAAACCAGTAACCATAGGAGTATTTCTTACCATAAACCATGATTCATCAGTAACAATCATATCAATAAAAACATATCCAGGAAATGGTTTAACAAATACTTCTTTCATTTCACCATTTTTCTTTTTTTCCAAGATTCTCTCTTCGGGAACTAAGACATTAAAAACCAAGTCACCCATTCCCATTGATTCAACTCGTCGCTCAAGATTTTTTTTAGCGGCATTTTCTAATCCCGAATACGTTTGGACTATATACCAGGCTCTTTCTTCCATTGTCTTTCCTTATTTACATCTTTGTTGCTAACCAAGTAAATAAGTCAACAACATACCCGAAAATCCAGTCAGAGAAGATAAAGAACAATGACAAGATTAAAATGAAAGCAAATACAATAGCTGTATTCTTAAATAAATCTCCACGATTAGGCCAGCTAACTCTCTTAACCTCACTGATAGATGGTTTGTAAAATGGCCAAGCAGCAAGAATTAGAGAAACAGCACCCAGGATTATTAAAATCCAAGCAAACGCTTCTGGATAATCACCAATCAAGAATACATCTTCATTGATAACCAACCCGCTCGAACCACTGCTAGTTTCTCCTATTAATACCATTGTACCTAATACTAAGGCGATCAATGATAATGTTAATAAGATGATACCTTCATATTTATATTCTTTTGTAAATATGGAAATAACTCCATTATTTTTTTCTTTTTTGTCAGCCATGATAGTTCTCCTCCTATTTTGTTTCTTTGTGAACTGTATGCTTATTACACTTTTTACAAAATTTTTTTATAATCATTCTATTGGGACTGGATAGTTTATTGCGATTAACAGTATAATTGCGCGACAAGCATTCCTCGCATATCAATATTACTTTTTCTCTCATAGTCTACCCTTTCCAAAGCCATATATTATTTTATCAAAATATACCTTTTTTGTCAAGAATTAAATAGCCATTTTTCAAAAACCAC
>JAQUYR010000105.1 GCA_028691715.1 Bacilli bacterium
CATCAACTAACTGTTTCAATTCTTGAGTTTGTGTAAACTCTATTATCTTCTCAACATCAATTTCATCACTAACCTCGTTTTGATTAATTGGACTTTGAATTGGCTGATCGAATATAAGAGTTAAGTCTTCACCTTTCTCAATTTTTATTTCTTCTTTATATCTATATTCTTTTTTACTAAATCCTGCCCTATGTAATGCACTAATAATATTTTCTAAAGTTTTTTGGAAATCAGAGGAAGAAGAAAAAACATAAGAACTATTTAATAATTGATTACTATGTTTTGTTACATGAGGAAGTCTAAGAATTCTACCTAATATTTGTTCAACATCAATATTTGAGGTCTTATTTGCTAAAGATGCCAATATGTAAGCAAAAGGACAATCCCAACCTTCTTTCAAAGCATTAATAGTAATAATAAACCTAATAGGACAATCCTTACTTAATAAATCAATATTCTTTATTTCATCATTATTTGAAATCTTTATTTTTATCTGTTCTTCTGGTATTCCAATTTCAATAAGTTGTTTCTTAATCTTTTCAAAAGTAACATTGTCCTCATCTCCTTTTGATTGAGCCTGGAAAAGAACAATTGGTCTAATATATAATCCAGTTGCTTTTTCATTTTCTATTGCAACCTCTTCCAACTTCTTCCGAAATTGAATAGCATTTGAAATAACTTCTTCGGTACTTCTGTTTTTATAAACAATAACAGGCAACTTAACCATATTATTAACCTTTAGTTTCATTGCATCAACAAAACTAATAATATTTGATTTCTCTCTTGGAGTTGCCGTAAGGTCTAAAATAAAACTTGGATTAATTAAATTAAGTAAATCTAACCTTAAATTAGATTCATAATTATGGCTTTCATCAATAATAACAACAGGGTTCAAATTAGCAATAACTTGAATCAAGGCAGTATCATCTGCATCTTCTATTTGATTTGTGTTATAGCTTTTGTCCTTAGTAAAACTAACAAGATTTTCATTTTCTTGAAAAACCTTCCTGCCTTCCTTTTTATTTGAGGCAAAGGATTGAATACTTAAAACTAAAATACTTAATTGTTCTCTTACCTCAATTGGGTTAAAGTTTTGCCCATACAACAAAGTTTGTTTATCATATACCCTAACAGCACTTCCAAAATGAGAATCTATTTTTTGCCTATAAGGATGAGAAGGATCATTTAGATTTTTATAAGTTTGTTGCAAAATGGTGTCAGAAGGAACAAACCAAACAATAACCTTAGTTTTTTCAATAGGGAGTTTGTCAAATATTGGTTTTATTGAATTACAAGCAATAAATGTTTTACCTCCAGCTGTTGGCACTTTTACCGTTACTCTTGGCACTCCTTTAATTGAATTATCGTAAGGTCTTAAATATTTATCTTCTAAGGTTGAAAAATAAACGCCTTTGCTTTCCCATAAATTAGTAAAAGCCTGACTAATATTCTCCGTAATATTTAGCTCCTCAAGATAAGTTGTTAAGTCGTTAATAACTTCTTGTTGATATGATTTTAATTCCATAATCTATTTTTAAACTAATCTACTTAATAATTCTCCAATCAAACTTTTCTCTTCCATTTTGGTAAAAGAAAAACATTTCTTTCCCAAATCTTTTAATGAAGCTCCAATAGTATAAAGCTCTTTATTGTCAATAATCAAATATCTATCATGAACTTTTGTAGTCCTATATTCCTTCAATGTTGGATATTGAGCATTAAATCTTTTAATATCTGTTTTATTAATGTTTGCATTAGGCAAGGTGTAAATCACAACACTAATATTAGTATGTTTTTTCGAAAGCATATCTAAAACATCCTTATCAACATAACCATCTATTAGAATAATTTCTTTTTCTGCTTTTCTTATCAAATCAATAACAAAACTATAAGCATCATAAATCTGTCCATCGAAGAAAATGCCCTGTGTTTTTGATTTTTCTTTATTATCAAGTGCATCAAATATTCTTTCAAACTTGTCATCATTACCAATCTGTTTAATTTCTAAGTTCTCTAAACGCTGAAAAACTTGAGCATTAGTAAGTAAGAATTTACGCATTGCAACAAAGGTGCGAATAATATTAATACTAACCTCAGCAGCTTTTTCAGATTTTAATACAGCCGAAACAGCAGCAACTCCCTGTTCTGTAAAAGCATATGGAAGAGAACCACCAAGACTTTGTATAGAAGGTATCGCATTTTGCGATACCAAATAATCAACCTCATTTCGAGTTAATTGAAAAACAAAATCTGAGGGGAAACGATTGGGATTTCTTTTCAATTGTTCCCTAAGTCTTATAGGCTTAACCTCATAAAAAAAAGCTAAATCTTTATCTAAAATAACTTGCAGATTACGGATATTTAGAATCTTACTCTCAATTTCATTTGTAGTTATAATCTGAGTACTTATTTCTTGTTCTTCAGAGGTGGTAACAATTTGTGACCGGTTACTCTTTGGTGTCTTTTCCATAATTAGAAACGCTTTATATCCCTTGGAATCTTCTTAAAAATAATATTGTTTTTAAGCATAAACTCTTTATCAAGCAAGCAAACATCAGCATAAATAACATATTGTTCAGCCTTCTGAGTAACGATATTAAGATTATCAACACTTAAAACCGTTAAATTATCTTTTTCGTAATAGAAATAGTAACCAGTGTTAATATAATTATCAAGCAAATACTTATCCCTTTGGGTTCTTTTTCTTGAAAGGAATTGTTTAGTATCAGTATAATAAATATATTCCCTTATCCTTTCTTCTCCCACCACCTCATTCAAATTATTATCCTCATTAAATAACCTTTCTCCCAATTCATAATAATCAAATTCTCCACCAGTCCCCTCAACCTTTTTATTCCCCTCACCATAACCATTAATAACCCTCTTAACCCTTTCGGCAGTTATATCCTCAGCATAATCCTCCATCTCAACCAAAATAAATTTCCGATTACCACCATCCAACTTATTCAAATTCAAAACCGCATGCCCAGTAGTCCCACTCCCCGCAAAAGAATCTAAAATAATAGAGTCTTTATCCGTTGAAAATGATAATAAAAATTGAATCAAAGAAACTGGTTTTGGGTATGGAAACAAATCTTTTATAAAGATATTATAAAGTTCTTTTTTTGCAGTTTCATTCGTATCTACATTTTCATTAATTTTATCAATAGTGGACGAGAGGTATTTTTCTTTGAATAAATTTGTTGGTGCTTTATAAACATCTGATTCTCTTATATACCTAATAGAAAATTTAATGCTTTTGATAACAAATGAAGTTCCGTTATTAATTTCTTCATTTATTGTGTTTTGAGACCATTTAAATTCGCCAGATAATTCTATATCTTTGTCAGCATATCCATTAATAATATTAATATCTTGATGTAAAGTGGTTTTTCCATAAGATTTTGCATTATAGAATCCATCTTCTATCTTAAAAAATACACTTTCTTTTGGGAAAATAGCTTTTGAAATAGGATTTCCACCATTTAATAATGGGGCATCGCCTCCGTCACCTAATTCTGCAATATATTTTCTATTATCTTTGCACTTTTCAAAACAAACAACATATTCTACGGTTTTCCTTGATTTTCTTGCTAAGGAAGGCGCTGTTGAGGTTTTAGTCCAACAAAAATATTCTATAAAATTATTATTTCCAAAGATTTCATTCATTATTAACCTTAGATTAGCCAATTCATGGTCATCTATTGAAATAAATATAATACCTCTTTCGGATAGGAGTTTGTGGAGGAGTTTTAGGCGGGGGTACATCATGCAAAGCCATTTGTCGTGGCGGGTTAGGTCTTCTCCTTCTGTTCCCACAACCTCATTAAGCCATTTCTTTATTTTAGGATGGTTTACATTATCATTATAAACCCATTTTTCGTTTCCTGT
>JAQUYR010000106.1 GCA_028691715.1 Bacilli bacterium
TAGCGACTTATTTTAGATTTGGGTTAGTAGATAAATTAGAGCAAATACTCCACCAAATACTGTTATAAAAGCGATTGCTATCGCAAATATTTTACCGACAACTGTATTACCAGGACTCTTTTGAAGTTCAACTTCAACACCGCCATCAGGTTTCATCTTTGTTTTTATTAAAGGCTTTTTTTCTTGTTGTTTATTATTATTTTTCACTTTTCTCACCTCTATATTTATGTTATAATATTACATATGTTAGTATATCATAAATATTTAAAAAAGGAAAGAAAAAAATGAAAACTTCCCGAATTATTTTTCATATAGATATGAATTGTTTTTTCGCTTCATGTGAGATAGCTGAGAATCCTGATCTCTTTGGTAAACCAGTAGTTATCGCCCACGATGATCCCTTTCAAAGAAGTATTATTCTTTCACCTAGTTATGAGGCTCGGGCTTTTGGAATTAAGACCACTATGCAAGTACGAGAGGCCTTTAAACTATGTAAGGATATCATTGTTGTTGAACCAGATATGAATATCTATAGTTCTTATTCAAAACAATTCAATGATTACTTGTTAAAGATCTCTCCAAAAGTTAAGATGGCTAGTATTGATGAGGCTTATATTGATGTTACTGATGTTAAGATTCCTGCTTTAGAACTCGCTAAAAAGATTCAAGATGATTTAATAAGAGATTTGCATCTGCCATGTAGTATTGGTATAGCTCCTAATAAATTTCTTGCTAAAATGGCGAGTGATATGAAAAAGCCTTTAGGAATTACTGTGCTCAGAAAAAGAGAAATTGATAAATATCTCTGGCCTCTTCCAATCGAAGAGATGCAGGGAATTGGTAAAAAAACGGCACCAAAGATGAGAGAATTGGGAATTAAGACGATAGGTGATCTTGCAAACTTTAAAGATTTTGATGCTTTAAAGAATAAAATTGGTCTTATTAATGCTACTGGTCTAGTTCAAAGGGCTAATGGAATTGATGATTCAAGTGTTGACTATTCCAATAATGATGGTGTTTTCTCCGTTTCCAATTCTCATACCTTTGATCACAATATATATGAGGAAAAGATATTAAAGGATACCTTAAAAGTTCTAGCAAACACTGTTGCTAATCGATTGCAAAAGAAGAACATTCAGGCTTATACTATCGGTATTCAGATTAAATATGCCAATTTCAGGCAAATAAATCGCAGTCGTAGTCTGGAAAAAGCTACTAATGATGAGTATGAGATTTTTAAAATTGTCTCAACAATCCTTGATGATAATTTTGAAGAGGGAAAATCCACTTTTAATATTAAAGAGGATGATAATTGTATTCGTCTTTTAGGTGTCTTTGCTAATAGGGTAATTGAATCAAGTGAACAACCAGTAACACAAATAAGTATTTTTGATAACTTGTCAGAACTTGAAAAAAAGGTTGAGCTGAAGAAAATTCTCGATGGAGTCAAAGATAAATTTGGAACTACTAGTATAAATCAAGGATATTATGAATATAGAAATAGCGATACTGATAAAACAGATAAAAAATAATTCTTTTAAATAAATCTTTTTTGTTGTATAATATATCAAGAATTTAATGGAAAGGATGAACTGAGGTTCAAGTGAGTATGGGATTAGGAGAAATTGGAAAATATAAGGTTTTGCGAGAAACAAATCTTGGATATATTTTAGAGCAGAATGGTGTTGAATATTTTCTTCATCACAATGAGTGTAAAGGGCTTAAATTATTTCCTGATGACTTTGTTGATGCTTTTATTTATGTCGATAAGAAAAATCGTGTGGCTGCCACTCTATGCCAGCCATTGATCAACATGGATAAAATTGGTTTGGTTGAAGTCGTCGGTGTTAATGAAAACTTGGGAGTGTTTCTTTGTATAGGTATAAGTAAAGACATCCTGTTATCAGCTGATGATTTACCTCTGAAGATGAAATTATGGCCGAGAATTGGTGATAAAGTTATGGCCATTTTGAGAATAAAAAGCGATCGTTTAATTGTAAAAATTGCTAATAAGGAGCAGATTCTTGATGCCAGGGGAGATACCCCACTGGTTATAGATAGTAAGGTAATCGCCTATGTTTATCGCATTACCCCTGATGGCATAAATGCTGTTACTTTAGATAACAATATTGTATTCATCTACCGCACTAATATGCGTCGTGAATATCGAATTGGTGAAAAAATTGAAGCCAGAATTATCAAAGCCAATGAAAATGATTATAGTGGAAGTCTTATTGAAAATAAGGAATTCCAAATCATCGATGACCGGGCTCTCATCTTAGAATATCTTCATAATAATAATGGAGTGATGATGATTACCGAGGATAGTAGTCCTGAAATTATCAATCGTCTGTTTAAAATGAGTAAAGCAGCTTTTAAGAAGGCTCTGGGAAATCTATACCGGGATCATTTGATAAGTATTGAAGATGATAAAATAATTTTAGTTGAAGAATAATTGACATTTTAGACAATTTAAATTATAATTAGTATAGTTAAATAGATTTATGATTAAGATGAGTAATCGTATTTAATATTTTTAGAGAGAGCCGAGGGTGTAAATGCTTAATATTAAACGATGAACGACACTTATGAAATCAACTTAGCACTAGAAGTAGTGTTTAAAAGCGCATCAAAAGTTTTGTATTAAACTGATGATGAATTAAGGTGGCACCGCGGAAAATTTCGTCCTTAAGAGATTACTCTTTTAAGGACTTTTATTTTAATAGATAGGAGTGAGTTTATGTCATATCAAAAAATAAAAGGAACTCTTGATTTTTATGGTAATGATGCCAGAAAACTGAGATTTGTTCAAAATAAAGCCAGTGAAATTATTAAAAACTACGGCTTTCAGGAAATAATTACCCCAATATTTGAGAATACTGAGGTCTTTGTACGCAGTTCAGGGGATAGCTCTGATATTGTTACTAAGGAAATGTATACCTTTTTTGATAAAGGAAATAGAAGCATAACTCTTCGTCCTGAGGGGACAGCAGCAGTGGTTCGTAGTTTCTTAGAAAACAAAATGTATGTTGAATCACCACTGACAAAGCTGTTTTATTTTGGTCCGATGTTTCGCTACGAGCGGCCTCAGGCTGGAAGGTACCGCCAATTCAATCAGTTTGGAATTGAAGTTTTTGGAGAAGGTAGCGCCTTTTTAGATGCTGAGGTAATAATTAGTGCTTATAATATCTTTAAATCTTTGGGAATAAAGGGAATAAAGTTGAAGATAAATACAATTGGAGACTTTGAATCACGTGATATTTATAGACAAAAACTCCAGGATTATTTTAAAGATTATGTCTACGATCTTTGCGATGATTGCCAAAAACGTCTTGACAAAAATCCTTTAAGAATCCTTGATTGTAAAGTGGATAGAGAAAAAGAAGTCATCAAAAACGCTCCTAAAATAAAGGATAGCCTAACAGAGGCTTCGCTTAAGAATTTCCAGGATATTTTAAAGATACTCGATTCCTTTGGTATTGACTACGATATTGATGAGACCCTGGTAAGGGGGCTAGATTATTATACTGACACAGTATTTGAATATATTTTGGATGTTGAAGGCGATTTACAGGGCTTAGCCATCTGTGCTGGTGGTAAATATGCCGATTTGGTTAAAAGCTTCGGTGGTCCAGACATTCCGGGAATAGGTTATGCATTCGGAGTGGAAAGAATTGTTTCCATAATGGAGACTCAGGGATTATTTGTTGATCTGATATCCAAGGCTGATGTTGTTATTATCACCCTTGATGATGAGTCCAAGAGTGAAGGAATGAAGATTGCTAGAGATTTAAGATGTCACAAATTGCTTGTTGAGATGGATTATAAGAACAACTCTTTGAAACAACAATTCAAACTAGCAGATCGCGTTAAGGCTG
>JAQUYR010000107.1 GCA_028691715.1 Bacilli bacterium
CGATTTTATGATAACGGATATGAAAATAGGCATTGAAGGATTTGGTATTGGTAAATTTGTATACGAAAACAATCCTGTCATATGGGCCTTTGAAAACCTTATTGACCTGGATAAAATTCTTGATAGCCTAAAACCAATAACTAGTGAGTTATTAGGATAAAAAAAAGCCTTTGGAATCCCAAAGGTTTTTTTGTTTATTTATCAACAAGAATTTCATCAGTAATTTGTAGTGGATCATCTTTGTAAAATAATAATCCAATAAACACTGATACAAATGAAATGCCTGAGAACGCTAAGAATTCTTCCATCTTCGCAAAGCTACCAGATGTTACAAGTTGGAACAAACCAGTTGAAGCGAATGTCAATAATAGAGCTGCAAGAATAGCTAGAGATGGCATAACATATCTCTTGAAAGTGTTTAACTCAGTACAATTTTTCATAATCCAAACATAAACAGCAATATAAGAAATGTATACTACAGCTATTGATAATTCATCCATTGATCCTAGCGGTAACCATCCCATAATAGCAATATACCATAGACCAGCAAATGCTAAAGACAAGATTAAACCAAGAACTGAAGATCTAGTTGATGTGTTATACTTTTTATTTAAAGTGGCATACTTAACAGGTTTTGGGCCTTGCCCACGTGTACCGATAGAGAACATACCACGGCAGCAACCCATTGTTAAACCATTTAGTGTACCTAAACAAGAGATGATTACCAATACATTGAAAATAACTTCACCAGCTTTTCCAAGCAAACCATTCATAGCAAATAGTGGAGCACTACTACCAAGATTAATAATATCATTAGTGTTAGGAATCAATGAAGATAAACCTAAATAATACAATAAGTAGGCAACAATTATAATCAGTGTTCCTAAAACCAAAGCCTTAGGAAGATTTTTCTTTGAATCCCTTAATTCAGCATTGATAGAAGTTGCTACAACCCAGCCTTCGTAAGCAAAGATAGTTGCTAAGATAGCAGAACCAAAATCACTGTTAACGACAGCAGCATCACCAACTGAACTAAAAGCAGCAGCGGTATTTCCATTGACTAAACCGATGACAGTACCAACAACAGCAATGATAAAAATCGGTATTAATTTTATAAAAGTAGTTGATACCTGATAATATCCAGCAATCTTTGGAGCTAATGTGTTCATTAGGAATGATAAGCAGATAAGAACAACTACACATAACCAGAAAACACCACCCATTATTAAACTACCAAGACCAATTAGAGTAAATAAATAGTTCATTGATAGAAAAGCCAAAATAGAAACCAAGATTGGATAATATATTGTTGCAAAATACCAACCAATAGCATATCCTATTTTTTTATTTGTTGCTACTTCAACATAATCAACTGCACCGTTTACTTTTTCTACTTTAGCGCCTACCAATCCAAAACAATATGCACTAACTACCATAATCAAACCACCGATTAGCCATGCAAACAAAGCCGTACTCAAATTACCATTGGTGTTTACCAATACTTTTCCTGCTTTGAAGAAAACTCCAGATCCAATAACAATACCAACAACCATAGCAATGCCGGTTATAAGTCCATATTTCTTTTTCAAACTTTCCATATTTCTCTCCTTTTTTTAATTAAATGAATTATAACTTCGTTTAAACTAAAACGCAAGTTTATTTTAAAGTAAACGTTTACATTGAAGAAAATAAAAAAACTCATTTCTTTTAAATGAGTTTTAAATTTTAATAACCGAGGTAATATCCTAGTATTAACAGAAGAACAGTGATTGCTAAAACAATCAATTGTAGTACAAATGTTTTCTTAATCCATTTGGTGTAACTAAATGAAATCATTCCTAAGGATATTAAAAGTACTGGATTGGTTGGGTATATTAAATCAGTATATCCATCACCAAAGATAAAAGCTAATAAGGCAATATTACGACTTATTTCTAGTTTATCAGCCATAATTGCGATAATGGGAATGATTAAAATTACTTTAGCACTAGCTGAACCAATAAAAAATTGAATGACAAGGATAATCAAATATATGAATAAAATGCCAATAATTGGCGATGTCCCCTCAAGCATTTCCGTTAAATTGTAAATAATCGTGCTCATTATTTGACCTTCATCCAGGATATACTTAATACTTCCTGCTAACATCAGCATAATTACTGCTGGACTAATAGCTACCAGACCAGAAAAAAACATTTTTCCAATGTCTTTAAAGGAATATTTTAGTGATAAACCACAAATAAAAATTCCAAATAGAAAAGCAATAGCAATAATGGGAATGGATAAGCCTTGAAGCGAAGGAATTATTGAAGAAAAAATGATGATAAACAATAAAGATATAAAAAATATTAGGTATGTTTTTAGAGCTTTTTTGTTAGAAAATGAAAAAGTATCATTAAAATTAAACTTTTTTAGGCGCTCTTGATCAGCATCATATGTCGGTGATGATTTAGGGTTCTTTTCTATCTTTTTAACATGTATAGTGGTAAAAAGGCAGAGAATAAAATACATAAATATGAAAATTATAATTCTAAACCAAATTCCATCGACTAGATTGATACCCATTTCATTTGAACCCAGACCAACCGAGAAAGGATTAGTTATCGCTGTAGAAAAACCAAAGCCAGCAGCTAGAAGGCACATAGAAAGACCAGTGAAACTATCCCACCCCATTGCTAGAGCAAGAAGAACAATTATCGGTAATAGAGTAACTGACTCTTCAAAAATACCAAAAAGTGAGCCGAAGAGCATAAACACCAAAATTACAGAGTATATCAATAGATATCTTTTATTCTTAAACTTTTCAATCAAATAGCTTATGATAGAGTTTATACCCTTTGTCTTATCGATGACATTAAAAGAACCACCTAATATCAAAAGGAATAAAGAAATAACAATAATATTTAGTCCTCCACTACTGGCTAAAGCCAGGATTGGGGAGGCTATAAATTTCCAGAATGAATAACCATTACCATCTATAGGGATGTAATATAGATTTTCATCATAATATCCTTTGGGAATAATAAAGGTTAAAACGTAGGATATTATCATAAAGAAAACGAGAATAGCACAGACAGTGATAAAGGAACGCTTATTGATCTTAATTATTCTATCTTCGGTCATAATTTACTCCAATATATTAATATTATTATCTTTGATATACTTTTCATAAATCAATTCACCAACTACTGACCATTTTACACATTCACGAATGTTTTCAGGAACGAAGTAATATAGAGTATTATGATGGTAAATCTCAAAATCCTCACGAACTCCAAAAGGAATTGCTGGAACACTTTCAATCTTAAAAAATATTTCTTTTTCTTCACCATTAACAGTCCCTCGGTAGGTAACACCTAGAGAGGTGATGGTGGTAATCCCTTTACCAACTATTTTAAAACCATGGCCATCAGGATCGGGATGTTTTAGAGTAACATTGCTACTAAATGTATAATTGGGATCAGAAATATTACATCTCTCCCATTCTTTTTGCCATAAGTACCACTCCTTAATATTTTTAGGAATTAATGAACTTGTTGTTTCAAATTCATAATAAGGATTCAAAACTATTTCTGCATTGCAATGCTTACAATACAACTTATTATCCTTTGCCTCATATGTAAATTCTTTATGACATATTGGGCAGAGATATAGAATTTGTTCTAGCCCTTCAGCCATTTTCCTACCTTTATACTTAATATGATTTTTTTCTTGCCAAGCAAATTCATCGTAATATATTTCTTCAACTAACTTCTGATATATATCTTCAACACTCAATTCTTTTAGAGATTCAGCACTAAAAACTTCATGATAATTTATTTCAACAAGCCCTCTTCTAGAAGTAATTCCCCATTTTGGCATGGTGAAGTA
>JAQUYR010000108.1 GCA_028691715.1 Bacilli bacterium
TCAAGGAGAACAAAAAAAAACGTGCAGTAAAATACGGCACGTTAAGATAACCCTTATATGTAGGATGAGAATTTAATTTGCAGTAAAAATGCAGTCGGTTGGAATTATAATTTGCTGGCTGACAATTGATTTCTTTGGAGTGGTAAGTTCTCAGCAGATTCGCGGATTTGCAAGATTGACGCAAGATGAAATTGTAATGGAGCTAATCATGCTTTTGAAAGAAAATCAGATGAAGGACAAAGCAAATGATATCTTTGAATCGGCGGCATATGTTGATGGTCTTGAGAAAAAACTGGATCAGGTTGTAGCAGAATTAAATGAAGTGAAAAAGCAACTATATGATTTGCAGGAACAACAGATGATGAAATCTATCAAGGCACAATTAGCGAACGCATCAGAACGAATGGAAGCTTTATGTAATAGCATGAAAAAGCAGTTGTTCGAAGTAAAGGTAGAGTTTAAGGAAAAAACTGCATCTATTGTTATGGAAGTTAAGGCAAAGGGGAAAGAAGCCTTAAATCGTGTTTCTGAGTTTTTTGGAGTGAAAGAGAAACTTGAAAAGCTTCGCATGAATGTAAGAGAAGCAGGTATTGAAACGGATAAGGCAATTGTCAAGATTGATCGTTTTGGGGCAGATATCAGGGAAGCAGGGAGATCTGTTTCTAATGCTTTTCGTAATTTTGCTGATAAAGAAAAGGTTGATTATTCTAAGGTAGAACGATCATTTTCTAAAACTGAGGTGATTAAGAAACCTTGGGAATGGAAAAGAAGGCTGTTTGCAGGTATGGAACTTCGATTAGATGCTACCATTGATAAAATAGATAATCTTTCAAGAGATGTCGTGCTCAGCAAAACGGAGAATCATTCGTTTGAAAAAGTGAATGAAGAGGTGAGTTCGCTTGGAGTAATTCCGATGGTAGCTGAAAATATAGGAACTCAGTATGGAAGTGAAGCATTTGAGGTATTTCAGAAACAGTATGTAAATAAAGAGGCTAGTGGTCAGATATTGAATTCGACTTTTACAAAAGATGGTATAACAAGATAGCCAATGTGGGCGGTGTGTATATAAGCATACCGCCCTTTTTTAATAGATAAAAACTATCGCAAACTATTTGGGGGAATAATAAATTGAAGAATGAGTAAATAAAACATCAAACAACATATTGACAAATATCGATATGAAGAATATAATAACATCAGATTGATGAATATCGATATATTAAATTAAGGAAGGTGCTTAATATGAAAGCGATTTGGGATTTTTTTCAGAACCAGATACTTGGTATGAAATGGTTAAATGCATTAATAGGAGATGGATTGTCTGCATTAGGACTTGATATTTCTTCAAGGTTAGGAGGAAGTATTCAATTTTTCCTTTATGATACGATTAAAATATTGGTTCTGTTATCTGTACTAATTTTTATCATATCCTATATACAAAGTTATTTTCCACCGGAAAGAACGAAAAAAATACTTGGCAGGTTTCATGGAATAAAGGCAAACATTTTAAGTGCCTTATTAGGAACGATAACACCGTTTTGTAGTTGCTCCTCGATTCCACTTTTTATTGGATTTACCAATGCAGGTCTTCCAGTAGGAGTAACTTTTTCGTTTTTGATTTCTTCGCCACTTGTTGATCTTGGCGCATTAGTATTATTAATGAGTATTTTTGGTGCAAAAATTGCATTAGCTTACGTTATCGTAGGTCTTATACTTGCAGTAGTTGGTGGAACAATTATTGACAAATTAGGAATGGAAGACTATGTTGTAAAATTTATAAATCCAGGTGCAACGATTGATATAGAAGAACCTGATTTATCAAGAAAAGACAGAATGACTTATGCAAGAGAACAAGTTATGGCAACTGTTAAAAAAGTTATTCTTTATGTTTTAATCGGAGTTGGAATTGGAGCTTTAATCCATAACTGGATTCCAGAATCTTTCATTCAAACAGTTCTTGGTGAAAATAATCCGTTTTCTGTATTGATAGCAACGGTTGTTGGAATTCCAATGTATGCAGATATCTTCGGAACCATTCCAATTGCGGAAGCATTATATACAAAAGGTGTTGGGGTAGGTACTATTCTTTCCTTTATGATGGGGGTTACAGCACTAAGTTTACCATCTATGATCATGCTTAAAAGAGTTGTAAAAAATAAGTTATTGGCTATCTTTATTGGTGTAGTTGCAGTAGGAATTCTCATCATTGGCTATTTCTTTAACGCTTTCAGCTTTTTAATTGTGTAATAGAATAGCAAAAGATAGAATTTAATGATACAAAGCAGAAAGGAATCAAAATAATGAATAAAAAAGAAAAGATGATTCTCGTGCTGGGATTGATGGCATTTTTAGCAAATGGTGATAATTATGCTGCCGCACCTTTGATTATCAATATCGCGCAGGATCTTAACTTGACAATTAGTACAGCAGCAATATCAGTTACTGCCTATATGCTAGCTTTTGGTGCATTTACATTATTGTTTGGACCTCTTTCAGACAGATTTGGAAAAGTAAAGATTATTAATATTGCAGCTTTGGGAACAGCTATTTTTAGTATGCTCGGCGCGTTTGCGTTTAACCTTCCATCGTTAATTTTTTTCAGAGCAATGAATGGAGCATTTGGTGCTGGTATATTTCCGGTAACTATGGCTTTAGTAGGACAGAGTTATGATGATAAAAACAGACATAAAGCTTTGGGAAAAGTAATGGGACTGATGTTTTTAGGAGGAGCGACTGCAACAGCTATTGGTGGAGCATTATCCTTTTATGGTTCATGGCGAATGGTTTACTTTATTTATGGGTTAGGTGAATTGATTTTAGCAGTAATTATGTTAAAAGTTTTAGAAAGAGATAAACCAGTAGTGAACCACCTAAACTTTGTAAACGCTTATAAAGAACCACTTAGTAATTTTAAATTTATGAGAATAGTCACAACTGTATTTTTACTTGGATTTTCTGTTTTTGGAAGCTTTACTTATTCGGGTACTTTGATAAAAGAAATCAGTGGATATAATATTTTAATGATAGGTTTAATTTTATCCTTGTTTGGCGTTGGTACTGTAATTGGAGGAAGGATTGCTCCAAAATTAAAGATGATAATGGGAGTTAAATTTCTAGCATTAGCTGGTGTGATTGGTAGTTTATCTTTATTTGCCCTTTCTGCAACTGAAAATATTTGGTTAATTGGAATTGCTTTGTTTGGATTTGGTGCTGCATTTATTTCTCTACAGTCAACACTTATTTCAACAGCACAAGAAAAGCTACCTAAAATGAGAGGGACTGCAATGTCATTAGCATCTTTTAATATGTTTGTTGGAGGAGCCATTGGCACAACTTTAAATGGAACAGTTATGAAAAATTATGGGGCTTCACAAATATTTTTTAATACAACATTTATTCTTCTGGCAGTTGGAATACTAGCGACTTTGTTTGTTTCAGGATATGAAAAGAGAAAAAAGGAAGCACTTTCATTACAAAACGAAAACTAGTAATAGTTGTACAATTTCAGGTTACAATTTGTGAAAAAACTGTGTATCTTATAGAATATGAATTGACAAACATCGATATGTTGTATACTATATACATATCGATGTTTTTGAATACGAGGGCAAATATATGAAAATAAAGTACGAAAATGAAGCAGCTGTCTTTAAAGCACTTTGTGATCCAAATCGTCTATTAATACTTGAAACCTTACAAAGTGGAGACAAATGTGCTTGCAAGTTGCTAGAAGACTTAGAAATCAGCCAATCAACCTTATCCCATCATATGAAGATTCTATGCGAGGCTGGGTTTGTGGAATCAAACAGACAGGGAAAATGGATGCATTATACTATTAATAGCGAAGGCTTTGA
>JAQUYR010000109.1 GCA_028691715.1 Bacilli bacterium
ATATCAGAAAATCTCGTGGTTAATATTTTATTTGTATAATCAGAAATGATTCGTGATTTTGAAATTATTTCTTTATATTTATCAGTAGGTATTAAAAGAGCAATGGCATCCTTTTCACAATCAATGTAGATATCAAAAGTTATTTCTTTCATCATACAAGAAGCAGAAAATAAACAAATGTCCTTATTAGCCAATCGGTAAAGGGTGATTTGTTTACCATTTTCACTCATCATATAAGCCCTTAGAGAACCGCTAATAATGATAATTAAACCCGAACAATCATAACTTCCATGATGAATTGCTTCCCCAGTAATAAATTTCTTAGGGATAGCAGATTCTACAAGTTCGTCTTTTTCATTCCTGCTCAATTTATTCCAAATTAAAAAATTTGAAGATAATGCTCTCTCAATATCCATTAGTTAATCTCCATTTCTAAATCGATTACAGTTTTTTTGTCTTTGGCAATTCTTGTTTGGCGAACAAAAATTATCATCTTTTGAACAGACGACATAATTTCCACCACTTATTATCAATTTTTTCCCCTCAACAAAAAAAGTGGCAATCTTTTTTCTACCATCTCCATAAAGACGCTGAACAGTGGTTCTTGCAACATTCATTCTGATAGCACACTCTTCTTGACTCAATCCTTCATAATCAATGAGACGAATACACTCGAATTCTTCTATGGATAGCATTATTTTACTATCAGAACTCTGGTTATTGCCTGAAGAAAATTCAACATTCTCAGGGAGAAAACATACTCTTTTACACTTGCTTGGTCTTGCCATAATCATTACTTCCCTATCAATAAGATAGATACATTATACTTTAATAAATGATATATGTCAATAATGATTGAAATCGAGGAAAGCATATATGACCACTAAAAAAATAAAAGTAGTATAATTTAACTGTAACATAAATTTATTGCTCTAATGTGATAATATCACTGAAACAATGATTCCAATATGTTATAATTTAAACATAAATAAGGAGGATATATTATGTCAGTAATTAATTTAACAAAAAACACATTTAATAAAGAAGTATTGGATACAGATAAAACAGTATTAATTGATTTTTGGGCAGCTTGGTGTGGACCATGCAAGATGCTAACACCAGTAATTCATGAATTATCTGAAAAAGTTCCAGATGACTACAAAATAGCAAAAGTGAATGTTGATGAAGAAAGAGAATTGGCTGCAAAGTTTGGGGTTACATCTATCCCAACAATTATCGTTATTAAAGATGGAAAAATTGTTAATCAAGCAGTTGGATACAGACCATTAAACGACTTGAAAAAGCTATTAGGGCTTTAATATAAAATTGTAAAAGAGGAGATAAAAATGGAAGAAAAAACTTACTCTATGCCATTGATTGGTGAAAAAGCGCCTAGTTTTGAAGCAGTAACTACACAAGGAAAGATCAAATTTCCTGAAGATTACAAAGGCAAATGGATTATTCTATTCTCGCATCCAGCGGATTTCACACCTGTATGCACAACTGAATTTATGACATTTGCTTCAATGATGAAGGAATTTGAAGAATTAAACACTCAATTAGTGGGATTATCAGTTGATTCATTATATGCTCATATCGCCTGGTTGCGTAAAATACATGAATTGGAGTGGAATGGATTAAAAAATCTAGAGGTAACTTTCCCTTTAATTGAGGATATTAGAATGGAAGTGGCTAATAAATATGGAATGATTCAGCCAAATCAGTCCAACACACAAGCGGTTAGAGCTGTTTTTATCATTGACCCTAAGGGAATTGTCAGAACAATTCTATATTATCCCCTTTCATTAGGAAGAAATTTTGATGAAATAAAGCGTATCATTTTAGCTCTTCAAAAGACTGATAGAGATGGTGTTGCAACACCTGCTAATTGGCGCCCAGGAGATGATGTCATCATTCCAACGGCGGGTTCTTGTGGTGTCGCAAAAGAAAGAATGGATAACAAAGATGAAAATCAATATTGTCTTGATTGGTTTATGTGCTTTAAAAAGGAATCAAAGAAATAAAACATGGAGATAAAAGTAATTAAATCGCGTTGTCCCCAGAATCATCCCTGCCCTGCAGTTAGAGTTTGCCCAGTTAAAGCTCTTAAACAGGAGAGATATAATGCTCCACAGGTGGATTTAACAACATGTATTAAATGTAAGAAATGTGTTAACTATTGTCCTATGGGAGCTATTATGTATATTTAAATCTAACACTAGTTTAGGCTAGTGTTTTTTATTTTATTTTTAGTTGTTTTTTAGGGGTAAATGATGTATAACAATTATATAGAATTTTTGATAGGAGATTTTATGCAAAAAAATATTAAAAAAACAGCTTTTGTTTTCCTGATTTTTTTAGGAATAATAAGCTTTTTCTCAGATTTTACTCATGAAGGAGCCCGTAGTATTTATGGACAATATTTAGGACTAATCGGTGTTAGTGCCTTTTTGATATCTTTGACAGCTGGTTTAGGAGAATTTTTAGGACAAGCTCTTCGAATAGTAACAGGAGCGATCGCTGATAGAACAAAGAAATATTGGACGATGATGATCTTGGGTTATGCTATTAATCTATTAGCTATTCCTCTATTAGCCTTTGTTGATAATTCAATTTGGCAAGTTGCCCTTGTTTTGATATTGTTAGAAAGAGTTGGAAAAGCGATTCGCGCCCCAGCAAAATCTACATTGACATCTTTTACAGCAAATCATCTGGGTGCTGGAAAGGCCTTTGCTATCAACGAAGCACTAGATCAACTAGGAGCCTTTTTGGGACCACTTATGGTTTTTGCTATTATTTCATCTTCTAATAGAGATGAGTTGACTAACTACCAAATATCCTTTGGTTTCTTAGGAATACTGGCAATATGCGCTTTGGTTTTATTATTTATCGCCAAAGCAAAATATCCTAATCCTGAGAATTTTGAACAAAAGGGATTGATAAAAGAAGGAATAAGAGGAAATAAATTATTTATTTTATATATGATAAGCATCAGCTTTATCGCCTTCGGATTTATTGATTATCCCCTGATTGCTTATCACTTTGGTAATACCACATCGATTAATGTCATCTATGTTCCTCTACTATATTCAATAGCTATGGGTGTTGATGCTCTATCGGCCCTTTTCTTTGGATATCTGTTTGATAAGAAGGGTGTTATTGTTTTAGCTATTGCTATTGGAATTGCTAGTTTATCAGCTCCTTTGATATTCATAAAGGATGATACCATTTTAATGATCTCAGGAGTTATTATCTGGGGAATTGGAATGGGAGCTCAGGAGTCCATCTTAAAAGCCGTTGTATCAAAGATAATTCCAAAGGAAAAAAGAGCTACAGGATATGGTATTTTTAGCTCTGTCTTTGGACTGGCCTGGTTTCTTGGCAGTTTGATTGTTGGTGCGCTGTATGATTTTTCCTTAATTGCTCTAGTAATTTTTTCTGTCTTGATGGAATTAGTCGCTTTAGTTCTCATTATTGTTTTTGTCCAGAAAGAAAAGCAATTATCAAGTGAAAAAGTCAACATATAAAATTAAAAAAACAATGGAAAAATTGTCTCAACTATGCTATAATATATAGAAATGAAAAAAAGAAAGGACATAACTAGAATATGAATTATTCAAACGAAGTAAAAAAGATGT
>JAQUYR010000110.1 GCA_028691715.1 Bacilli bacterium
TCTTTTAACGTAGCTAAATCAGCATGAGTGGTTGCTCTACAAGAACGCATTGTTCGACTTAGAATAATTGAAAGAATTTTCTTAGTCTTTTTATCCTCTACTTTCTTTATTTCTTCAAAAACAAAATCTATTTCTCTTCTAATATGTTTAATAAACCATTTTTCTAAAAAGCTATTATTATTAGGTTGTAAAAGTTCAATATTATATTTATCAACTAATTTATAATATGTAGGAAGAAACTCATTTGCTTTTTCTTCTCCATACTTTTTTCCATCAATAACTTTTCTTTGAACCTTATACTTAAAGTCAGGAACAGGGAAATATTTATTATTAAAAATAGAAAGCTCATATAATAGCTCTTGTTCAAAATCTAAGGTATGAGAATTAACAACAAAATCATTTAATAATTTACTTATTCTATTAATCTCTAAATTTAATAGTTTAATATCGTGTTTTGAAACCTTACAATTTGAAATCAAGGTATTGAACACAGAAATATCAATTCCAATTGCATTAATACCTAATTCATTTGATTCAACTAATGTTGTACCACTTCCACAAAAGGGATCTAAAACAATATCCTCCTTTTTAAAATAAATATCTCTTTTAAACTTGTCAAGATGAGAATCTAAAAAATATTCTACTAATTGAGGAATAAATTTACCTTTATATGGATGTAATCTATTTACATGTTTTGTAGTTTCTGACTCTTTTAAATTTTCAAAAGATAAAGCCCAATTCAAATCCTCTCCAAGCTTTTCTCTCCATTCTATTTCACGTTGCGACTTATAATTTGAATAATAATCAACTAATTCTTCTTTAACAACTTGAGTACTTCCATTTTCACCAACCTTAGAAACTTTTCCATAATTAACCAGATAAGAAATATTTGCTGTTGTAACATTCTTACCCAAGTACTCAGTAGCCCAAGCACTTGCTTCTTTAATACTAAATAATTCCAAATTCTCTTTCATGATATTGCAAAGATAAGAATATTAATTGCAATAATTAATTTCTATAGATGAAAAATACCTTAGATATAATAATTATACTCCCCACTTGTTAGTAAATTAAACATATCTTCATGAGCTCCCCAACCTATAAGGTAATATGCAAAATAATCTTTTACGCATTTATCTAAGTGGCGTCCATCTTTAAGATAATCTTCAAAAACAAAACCTATTAAATATGTAGCTAAATGTGAAGTCTCATCAACAACCCTTTGCCTTGGGGAATCATATTCAAATTCATTACTTTCATCATCAATAACAATATTTGCATTAATATTAGCCCCATTTCCTATTAACTCCTTAACCTTTTCCATATTAAAGCAACAAGTATAGAAATATAGATTCAAATCAATATCCCGCACTCCATGCCTTAAATTTCTCTCTTTATCTTCCTCGTAAAACATCCCACCAAATTCATCATCACAATAAATCTTCTCTGAGTATTTATTAAAATATTCAGGCTTTTTCAATCTGTCAACTCCAAAGTAATTTTTCCAGACTTCTAACGCTTTATTTGCTCTTTCTCTATAAATCAAAACTAATGGCACGGTTTCTTCTCTCCAAACGTCATGATTCCACGCAATAACACTACAAATTGAAATATCCTTAGCAAGTTCAATAATATCATTATCAATCTCCTTTATTTTCTCCTTATCATTAAGAAAATTCCTAAGATTATCAGCTTCGCAAAAGTAAGCATAATTAAGAAGTTCCAAATCATAATCCTTTTCCATAACTTATATTTTTTCAACCCCCAAAACTACAAATAATTCCCCAATTACATTCCCAAAGCTTAGGATTAATCTTATCCAATCTTGTCTGTGCCTCGTTCATAATATATTTTTATATTTTGCTGATATATAAGCTTTAAGAGTTTATTTAGTAATTTTTATTATTAATTATCTTGGTTAATATCAAATACGTTTGTATCTTTGCGGTGCCCATCTATAGTTAGAAGGGGTTTCGGGGCTCGGTATGTCAAGACATATATCGAGCCCTGCGGTTTTTATACAATGCAAGGTAAACAGTTCTTCATTTTTCTTTTTATATCCTTTTCTCCATAAGTTTTATTCAAATAGTAAGCAGTTAAAAGATAATAATCTATATTTGAACGCTGGCACTCTAAAATAACTACATATTTCTTATCAGTGTTATAAATATATGTTTTTGTAACATCCTCTCTTTTATTTTTATCACGTTCAATAACACTAAAGACAACAATATTATCTTTTACATCATTATCAAGATGAGTTTTTATCCAATGTATCCTGATAGAACGGTCTGGCTCAAATACATTTCTACTTGTTATTATTTTTCCATTGGAGTCAATTTTTTTAGTTCCTTCTCTTGTCAAATGACCAAACAATACATTCATACTTGACATACCATCAATATCTTTTAAAGGATGAATTTGTTTAGAGTTATAAATTAGTTTGTCATTGTCTTGAATATCTCTATCAAATATTTTTCTTAAAATACTATCTCTATCATATTCACTTGCATAGTGATTGATTTCCAGTAATTCTGGGTATTTCCTGATAAGATTAAATGCCATAACTTACTATTTTAAACAAATGAAGAAAAGATTAAACTTATGAGAATCCTTAGATGTAGATTGATTTAGTGTAAGTTGAGTATGAGATTTAATTTTGTCTATTATTTTTAGTTTAGCATCAACCCTACCTTCAATATTCCCTTTTTCAATTCTTAAATTATAATTTATTGCTCCCATTAATACATCGGCTAACTGTACAAATATACTCTCTTTGGAATTGATAAATTGAAAATTATTGATTGAGCTATTATACTGTAGTATCTCTTTTAATTTATGTAACTTACCTTGACTTCTTGTATCTTTAATATCTATATATACATTGTAAGTATTTTCCATATCTGTCATGTGATGTAAAAGCTGATAATACATTCTATAATAAAAATCATTAAAACTATATTCAGGTCTGCTGTTATCAATTTGCTTTTTATCTACAACAACAGCTCTAAATAACATATCATTACTAAAAAAGTAATTAATGATTTCTGAGTAAAATGGGAATGTTTTACTACATACATTATTCCATTTCATCTCTCCATCAAAATTATGCTCTAATTTAATTTGTTTAATCTGTTTTTTAGCTAACTTAATTTGATTAGAAGCAATACTAACGTACCCATAAATCATAAATGGCATTTTATCATTTTCTAAATGAGTACTTTCATCACAATACAAATTAAATGTCTTATTCATAAATTACATTTTTATATTTTTTAAATCTCTAATCTGCTTTAATCTTTATCTCCTTGTTAAGTGGTTAGTGCAAATTTACACATATATTTGTTTTTGCCATAAATTAGATACACTTTATATCTCTTGAAATCATCTTTTTTTCCAGTCTTCAAAACTACAAATAAAATCCCAAATAATATTCTTTTTTAAATCTTAGGGAAAAAGTTTCAAGGGTTTTTCTTAGTGTTTTAAAGGGGTTGGGGGATTGTTGATAAGTTTTTTTGGGGTTTTGGGGGTTGGTTTGGGGTTTTATTTGTAATTTTATACCCCCTTTAATTTTGTTGCTTTCTTAATTTTTTAATCGATTATTTTATGGAA
>JAQUYR010000024.1:0-1906 GCA_028691715.1 Bacilli bacterium
CCTTCTGTGTAGGCCATATCAGTGCTTCTACATGTTGGATTAGCATTTGTTGTAGCAAAGGAATATCCACTGACTAATTTACTCTTATCAAAAACATAAACCCACTCAGGAACATATTGAGTAGTTGTAAAAGTGTTTAAGCTATCAGCTATATCATGATTAAAATCCCCACCAACTATGACATAGTTCCCTTTATCCTTTTCTTCTGATAAAACAGTGTTTAATTTTTCTAATTGTAATTGGCGATAAAATCCCCCTTCATCATATGCTGAGAGATGAACATTTATTAAAACTAATTCTTTACCATCTTGAACAGCAATTCTAGTGACCATAAAACAACGATCCAAATCAAAGAACTTTACAGGAAAAGATTCATCAATCGGTAATTTATAACGAATGCTTGATGTTATTTGATATTTGCTAAAAGTAGCAATTCCTGCTTCAACTGCTCCATGAGGATCATTAAAGGGGTATAATAGGTAAGAACTGTGAAAGTTAAGGGCAAAAATTGAAGCATGGTTATTCAATGCTTGTTTGATCAGTTCCAATTGATTAACCTTATAACTTCTTGTTGCTTCAATATCCACTTCTTGAAAAAAAGCGAAATCAGGATTAAAGCTTTCAATAATACCAATTGCCCCATTGGTGTTGATCAGGACGGTTTCTTTATCCTTAGCTTTAGAGTTAACTCCCTGAACCTTTGTTCCATCAAGCATTACTCCGCTATCCATAAAAAATGAAAAATCCTTGGTATAAGCTCCAAAACCAATATTGAATGTTGATATAGTATATTCAGTATCCTTGTTGACAACATTAGTATTATTATTAGTTACCTCTGAAGTCAAATCAGTTGAATCTTCAATTCGATAAAACTCTACTGATAGTTTTATTATGTATCCAGCAACAAATAAAATAATAATTGCAAAAATAGATAATATAGTACATCCTAAAATTTTTATTGTTTTTTTCATATAGTTGATCTCCTCTAAAAATTTTAACATATTTTATGATCAAAAACAACAAAAAAAAGACGTTCTATAAAGAATCGTCTTCAAAAAACTTATCATTCTTACTACTCTTAAAAGTTATCTTACTTTTAGGAGTTATTAAAATGTAATAAATCGGAATTGTTAGAAAGATAACCCAACCTAAATTCCATCTCCACTCGAATTTAGTAAACAGACCAACTGCTAAATAAGCTGCTGTTACGATTAATGGATAACTAAACCTTATCCTTTCTTGCCCAACTAGAAATGGAACAATTGGTATTAATAGAAATACCATCCATCCGGGATGAGCATAGCCAAAATATGTTAGAATTATAAAGGCAATAACACTGATAAATGGTGTAATAGCAATTATTTTTTTCTTAAAATTCATCGTTTTCTCCTTTCACCTATATAAAATTTTATTTCTTCTATCATCAAGCACTATTATATAATAATATATTAATAATGTCAATATAATAATTAATATAATTAATAATATAGTTAATAATATTAATAATGATTATTCCAAAAGTAAAAATAATTTAAAAAGAATCGTCTTTTGAATAATTATTCTCTTTATTATCTAAAGATGATTTTTCATTTTTAGGTGTCACCAAAATATTATAAATCGGGATTGTTAAAAAGATAATCCAACCAGGATGCCAACGCCAACTCCAGTCAGTAAAGAAACCAATGAGAACATAAATCACTGCTACAAGAAAAGCATAATTGAATCTTATCCTCTTTATTCCCACCAAAAAAGGAACAATTGGTATTAATAGAAATACCATCCACCCCGGATGAGCATAGCCGAAATATGCTAGGATTATAAACACTATAGCACAGACGAATGGAGTTATATCAACTATTTTCTTTTTTACATTCATAACATTTTCCTTTCACTTTTAGTACTTCTG
>JAQUYR010000024.1:2006-16808 GCA_028691715.1 Bacilli bacterium
TCTAATCCAGCCGCTAAAATAGCAGCAATTGCTAAATATGGATTTGCTGTTGGATCAACATTTCTTATTTCAGTTCTCGTTTTTTCTTCTCTGATGGCGGGGATTCTAATCATAGAACTACGATTAGCATCGCTCCAACAAATATAGCAAGGAGCTTCATATCCAGGCACTAATCTCTTGTATGAATTAACTAGAGGATTGGTTATTGCTGTAAAACTACGAGCGTGTTTTAGAATTCCATTAATCCATTTATGACAGATGTCGCTAAGTCCATTAGCCTTATTAGCATCATAGAATAAATTATTACCATCTAAGTCGCTCAATGAGCAATTTACATGCATACCATTTCCTGCTTGACCAGCAACTGGTTTTGGCATAAATGTAGCTAATAATTTATGGCGACGAGCAACTTGCTTAACCACTTGTTTAAATGTTTGAACATTATCGCAGGCTTCCAAAGCATTAGAAAATCTAAAATTGATTTCATTTTGACCAGGTCCGACCTCATGATGTGATGCTTCAACATCAAAACCTAACTTTTCAAGTTCAAGAACGATATCATGGCGACATGACTCAGATCCATCGAGAGGTGCCATATCAAAATAACTTCCTTGATCAGAGAATTCATTGATAGGATTTCCCTTTTCATCTAATTTGAAAAGATAGAATTCAGGTTCTACGCCTATATTTAAGTCACCAAAGCCAAGTTCTCTCATCTCAGAAATAATTCTTTTTAAGTTGCTACGAGGATCTCCCATGAAGTACTCCCCATTGGGCAGTTTAACATCGCAAATCAATCTAGCAACCTTTCCATATTCGTTGCTTTCAAGAGGTAAAATCAGGAATGTTGAAAGGTCAGGAGCCATATACATATCAGCTTCCTTAATCCTAACAAATCCTTCAATGCTTGATCCATCAAACATTATCTTATTATCAAGAACATTGTTGATTCTTGATACTGGTACTTCAACACTCTTAATAGTTCCCAACATATCCGTAAATTGTAGTTTAATGTATCTTACATTTTCTTTTGCTACAATATCCAAAATTTCTTTTTTAGAATATTTTTTCATAACTTTTTTACCACTTCTTGTGGCTTCCTCCTATTTTTTATTTATTTTGATCACTTACAAACTTCCCAATTATTGCTAAACCTTCCTCTAATTGTTTTTTTGGACAGGCAATATTCAGCCTGATGAAACCATCATAATCCTGTCCATAAACAGCCCCTGAATTGACTAAAATTCCATAATCTACTAACCCATTAACTAGTTCCTGGCTGCATAAACCAAGAAATCTCATATCAATCCACATCAAATATGTTCCTTCTAATTTGGCAATTTTTGCTAGAGGAATGTTTTCCTTGAAGTATTTATAAACCAATTTAGCATTTTTCGATAAATGAACTATCTGTTCTTCTAACCATTGATCACATTCAGTGTATGCAGCTTTACAAGCTTCAATTCCTAGAAGATTGGGTTCTCTTAAAGATCTTGAAGCGAATCCCTCTTTAAATGTTTTTCGGAGTGCCTCATCTTTTATAATAATGTTTGAAGTTATCAATCCCGCCAAATTGAATGTCTTGCTAGGAGCAGTACAAACAATTATTCTTTCATAATCATCAAAGAACTGACCAAATGAAGTGAATTCAACATTCTTATAGATTAAATCGCAATGTATCTCATCGCTTACTATAAGACAGTTATATCTCTTGCATAGATCTACAACCTTTGCCACTTCTTCATATTTCCAAACACGGCCAACTGGATTATGAGGATTGCACATTATGAGCATTTCCGCTCCATCAATTAATAGTTTTTCAAGATTGTTGAAGTCAATCTTGTATGTATTTTTTACTGATATTAACTTGTTTTGAGCAACAATCCTTTTATTACTGGTAATGACATCATAGAAAGGATTGTATACGGGAGTCTGGATAATGATACTTGCCTTTGGACTGGTAAAAAATTCAACTGCATAATATAAAGCTGTAACCACTCCTGGAGTAGTAACTATCCACTCATTTTCAATATTGTAATGATATCTTCTAGTAAACCATTGTTTCACAATTTCACGATACTCATTATCGATAATAGTATACCCAAAAATACCATGTTTTATTCGTTTAATCAGAGCATTGATAATGGGGTCCGCCGTCTGATAGTCGGAATCAGCTACCCAAAAAGGTAGTAATCCCTCTTTACCAATCCTCTCTTTCTGTAAATCCCATTTAATTGAGCTCGTACCCAAACGATCAACTGGTTTATTAAACCTGTTCATATTCTGTCTCCTTTAATTTACAAACATCAATCCATTTATCATATTTAATAATTTCTGACAGTTCTTTAGGTGTTAATAAAATGGCTGATGATGAACTACCACAAGCTGGATAAACAGTCTCATATTCGAGCAAAGATTTATCTAGATAGATAGAAACATCCTCTTTTACTCCAAATGGGCAAACACCACCAACAGCATGGTTTGTTTCTTTTGCTGTTTCTTCAGCTGACACCATTCTTGCTTTAAAGCCAAACTCATTCTTAAACTTAGAATTATCTATCTTAACATCACCAGCAGTTACGATTAACATACAGCCATCATCTTTTTTAAAGGCTAATGTCTTAGCAATCTGTCCCTCTTTAACATTTAAGGCCTGAGCTGCTAACTTTACAGTAGCAGTTGAAACATCAAATGTTATAATTTCTTTATCTTTATTATACTTTTTTAAATACTCTTTTACTATTTCTATAGACATCTCGAAACCTCTTTATACAATTATATTACTAATGACCTCTCTTTTCAAGAAATAATTTAAACTTAATTTTTGAAAACTCTTTCGTATTTACGAACCAAAACTTATTTTTATATTGTCTATGAATAATATTTGTTATATAATTAATACAGTGCGAGGTAAAAATTATGAATTTTATAATTGATTATGAGGTATGCGCTTGCTTTTTTATGGTAATTATTACAATATATTTTCTAACTCAAAAAAAATTACCAACAATTGATAACACAGTTTTCTCTCTATTACTAATTTTACTATCAATAAATATGATTTTTGATATTATCGCTGTCATAATGCAAAATTACAAAGAATCATTTTCCATTGCTAGTCATTACATAATAAACATCTCATATTATCTCACCCAGGCGATGTCTTTAGCCCTATTCTTTGCTTATATGGTGTTACAAACACGTCCTAATGGAAAAATACCGAGTCGACTTATTATTCTAATGGATTTACCATTAATCCTGTTTGCCATTTTTGCATTGTTTACCCCTTTAACAAAAATGCTCTTCTATATCGATGAAAGCGGAACATTTTTATATGGTGATTACCATTTTTCTAATTATATCCTTGGATTGTTCTACATCGCCTTGATTCCTCTTTTCTTTATAATCAATCGAAAAAAGATATCAAGAAATGTAAAACTAGCCTTCTTTGCCTTTTTTGGCTTATCGCTGATGTCCCAAATAATCCAGATGCTTCTACCAAATTATCTGATTAACTCAGTAACTAGTACAGCAGGAATCCTGATTTTTTTCTTAAAGGTGCAGTCCCCAAGAAATCACATTGATAACAGGACAGAATTATTCAACAGTTCGGCCTTTCAATACTTCAGTAATTTTTGTAGGTATCGAAACGAGGAATGTTCTTTAATGGTTTTCTCCCTTGATTCCCTTGGCCACATAGATCAAATTTATGGTGTTGAAGAAAGTCGAAAAGTCATCTCCCAAATGGCAAGTTATTTCACTGAAAAATATCCCAATTGCCTAGTATTCCGTTACAATATTAATAAGTTTATTGTTCTATCGAAAAAAAGTAGATTTGATGATACTTCTCTTTATGAAGCCTATCTCAACTTTCCTAAAAAATGGGAAATCAATGGGCTGTCAATTTCTTCTTCAGTTTCGATTATTGGACTTAATTCCAAAGATGTTAAAAATATTGATTCCTTCTTTCCCCTAATAGATTTTACTTTTAGCCGTATGCGTGAAAAATCTCAGGGCTTGTACCAATTTATTGATCAGAAAGCTTTGGTAAACTTTAATAATTTTATTGATGTCACTGATGCTTTAGTAACAGCTATTGAAAATAAAAAAATAGAGGTTCATTATCAACCAATCTTTTCGATTGATAATCAAAAAATATTTTCAATAGAAGCTCTTGCCCGATTAAAAGATAAAGATGGTATTGATATTCCTCCAGAAATTTTTATTGATATTGCTGAAAAGAATGGTTTAATAACCAAGTTGAGTGAACTTGTTTTAGAGAATGTCTGTTTGTTTTTGAACAAAGTTGATATCCAGTCTCTAGGAATAAGTAGGGTTTCCATAAATTTGTCAGTTATTCAATTTATGCAAGCTAACTTTTGCAAATCAATATTGACGATACTGGAAAAATATCAGATTAATCCTCAATTAATAGGTTTGGAGATTATTGAATCAGTTGCTACTTCTTCTGTAGTCGATATAAAGAAAATGATGAATGATTTAATCAAATATGGATTTTGTTTCTATCTCGATGATTATGGTAAAGGGTATTCTAATATCGAATACATAACAAATTTACCATTTGAATATATTAAAATCGATAAAAGTCTCATCGCTTCATATTCAACAAATAGCACAATGAAATTATTCCTCGATGGAATCATTGAGATTCTAAAAAAGACCAATAGATATGTTATTGTTGAAGGAGCAGAGACAAAAGAACATGTTGAGATTCTAAGAAGTCTTGGTGTCAAGTACATTCAAGGTTTCTATTACCAAGTTCCTATTTCTTTAGACGATATGATTGATTTACTAAAAAAATAGACACTGAATAATTCAGTGTCTTTTTTTTATTTCTTAATTTCTGTTTTCCATAAGCCATGCAAATTGCAATATGCATATGCCGCAATCGGTTCATCGTTAATTAATGTAAATACAGCTTTTGGTTCCTCTCCTGGAACAAGCGCTTTTCTCTGGCCACCATTTTTGGTCTCTAAATAAATCCATTGAATGAAATGAGCAGCAATCATTGGATGAGCTACACTTCCAACTTTAACTTCAACAGTGTTACCCTTTACTTCAACAACTGGTACATGTTTTTCTTGAGCAGCGTCAACAGTATTAGGAACAAGTTCTTTCATTTCTTCACCACAACATACTACTGGCACTCCACTTGCATAAATCATTCCGATAATATTTCCACAATGTTCGCAGATAAAAAATTTGTTTTGCATAATAACCTCCTTCATATTGCACTTTTATTCTATCACATTATTTTTATTAAATCTAGCATTATACACTTATTATTGCTTTTTTTTGAAAAGGCTTTCCTTTTTTATTAAAACATGCTAAAATTAAATCGTTAAAAATAATATATGGAGGTTTTATGGAAAACAATATTGTCAATGAACAAAAGATTTTTAACCGCAATAAATGGTGCTATAGTTTAGGTGGTATAGGACGAGATATGACCTATACTTTAATGGCCACATTCTTAATGGTTTACATCCAATATACGATGAACCTTACTATCGCTCAGTTTTCAACAATTTCATTTTTACTGGTAATTGGTAGAGTTTGGGATGCAATAAATGATCCAATAATGGGAACAATCATCGAGAATACCAAAGGTAAATGGGGAAAATTTAAGCCTTGGATAATTATTGGTGCTGTATTAACTGCTGTTGTTATTATCCTAATCTTTAATATCCGCAGTTTTGCTGGCTGGGATTTCGTCATCTTCTTTGCTGTTTCTTATTTCGTTTGGGAATTGACATTTACTATGAATGATATCTCTTACTGGTCAATGCTAGCCTCTCTAAGCACTGATGCTAAAAAGAGAAACAAGATTACCACTTTAGCAGTTGTTTTTGCTGGCGTTGGAGCTTTTGCAGCTAATGCAATCATCGCTCTTGCTAGTGGAGATATGGTTCGCTTCTATGGTGGTGTATCTATTGGTATCGCTTTTGCCCTTGTTGCTTGTCAAACCTTAACCGTTCTTGGAGTTAAAGAAGATCAGAGAATAATTGCTGAAAATAATGCTAAAGAAAACAATGTCACCTTCAAAGATATGTTCAATACTATTAAAAATAATGATCAACTACTATGGATTACTTTAGCAATGTTCTTATATAACATTGGTAGCAGTCTTTTAGGTAGTACATTGGCTTATAATATGATTTATCTGGAAATAAATTATGGTGGAATTGAAGGAACTCTTTTAGTTCTTTGCTTAGGTGTATCAAGCATATTGTTACAAAGTTTTTATGCTTCACTAGTTGGTAAGTTTGGAAGAAACAAATTGTTAAGATATAGCCTTGCTTTAACATCTGCTGGTTATTTGATGTTATTACTTTTAGGGTTTACTTTTATTCCTATCAATATCATAACCATTTGTATTTTCGCGATCTTTGTTTTCAGTGGTCAAGCTATCTTCTATATGGTATTAACAGTAAATCTGACCAATACCATTGAATATAATGAGTATAAGACTGGTGAACGCCGTGAAGGTGTCATCTTCTCTTTGCGTCCTTTTATGGCTAAATTTGCTAGTGCTGTAACTCAATTAATTATTACAGGAATTCTAATATTTTCAGGAATCTACGCCTTAACAGAAAATGTCAGCATGCTTGAGACTCAAAAGAATGCTTTTGAGAGCAAGTATATCAGTGGAACAGTTGAAGGTCAAGCTGAATATATGCTCAATCTGGAAAATCACCAGATTATATTTGATCAAGAATTACAAGAAAAATTAGAAGAAATTGATAAAACAACTTATGATACTGCAGCTGATAAACAAGTAGCAATTGATCAAGCTAATCTTGAAATTGAGGAAATGTATAAAGCTCTTGAAGATACAGTTATTACTCTAAATACAGAAACAGGTTTATATACCATGGATATTACTTCTTCAGCAAATAATATTTTCTATGGTGAAAGAGATAATGTCTTGATGAAATTCATACTCCGTGGTGGTATTACTATTGTTCCTATAATTTTCCTTTGTGGAGCCTTTCTAGTTCTTAAGAAGAAATATATCATCGATGAAGAAATGTATGATCATATGATGGAAGAAATAAATAAGAGAAGAATTGCTCAAGGAAAAGCAGTTGAATAAACGAGATAAAAAAAGTTGGCTCAAGCCAACTTTTTTATTATTCAATCAGAATAACTCCTATCATTTTAAATTACATATATCAATAAAACTCCGATTAAAATTCCTCCAATAGCTGTAAAGGCTGGAGCCTTAGATCTATACATTAATATCGATTGAGGGAAAATCTCTCCAAGAACAACATATATCATCGCTCCACTAGCTAGGGCCAAACTGATGCCTAGTCCTAAATCACTTATTCCTCCTAATAAATAACCACAAATAGCTCCAATTGTTGTTGGGAGACCGCACATAGCAGTCGTTATTATGGCTTTATATCTCTTCATCCCTCCACATATCAGTGGAACTGAGATAGCCATTCCTTCAGGGATATTATGAATGGCGATTATTACTGCTAATATTATTCCTGTCTTTTCGCTATGAGCATATGATGATCCGATTGATAATCCCTCAGGAAAATTGTGAAGAGCAATAACAAAAACCATTAAAATACCCGCATTTAATAAACTCTTCTTAACATTTTCAGCTTTTCTGGCTTCAACAAGTCCTTCACTATGAATTAATTCATCTAAATCATCATGAGTTTTAGGATGGCATTCATCTATATGAGTGCTTCTTTTTTTACTATAGTTATCTATAAATAGATTTAGTAAATAGACAACTCCTACACTGAAAGCTGTAACTATAACAGCAATGAAAATATTGGAATTTTCGATACTGGATGTCAATAAGTCAAAACAAACAATGCTCAACATTATTCCTCCAGCAAAGCTTAGTAATAAACTCGTCAATTTATTGGTTTTTTTCTTGAAAAGTCCACCAACAACTCCGCCTAATCCAGTACCGACCATACCAGCAATTAATGTATAAAATACGATTTCTAGAAACATCAATTCATCCTTTCATTTAATCAATTAGTATTCTTGAGGAATTATAATTGATGATATCCTACACCCGACATCTACTATATCTAGTAATACTCTGCATACATCCTTAATACTCTCATCGGACATTTGCTTTGGTATTTTAATAGCTTCCCTTTTATCAACATAAATAGCTATCTGATTTTTTTGATAATCAACAGCTGCATGCTTAACATTGCTTCCTTCAATAATCTTAGTAAAACTCTTTTCAATAATTCCATCATAGTTTGAATCAGCTTCACCTAAAAAGGTATAGACTGACATAAATTTTGTTGATAAAGATTTATTTTTTTGAGCTTTTGGTCCACGATAATAATCATTTCTCACTTGAAGATTATAAACAGAAGCTTTATCATAGATATAAACAATTCCATTGAGAACAGTAACAGTCGTATTTCCCTGACTTCTGTTTGCGACTACTAATATTGCTGTTCCTTCATTTTCTTCTCTTTTAAATTTTAAAACTGCTTTTATATAAAGCGTGTCCGAAGAATAAACTATTCTTGTTGATTTTATAAGACTTCGATATTTGTTATCATCCTTTATATATTCTATTTCAACATTTTCTTCGCCATTGATGATGTCAACTATCAATTTGATAAATTCGTTTTTACACTTCTGATTAGCCTTGTAAATCTTCACATACTGAATGATTAACAGAGTAAATAGCGAAACAAAGAAAACAATCACCAGAATTAGATTGACTATTTCCAAAACTATTAATAACGCCGATAAAATGGCAAGGAAAAAGTTTAAAACAATTAAAAACCCTAAAAGCTTGTTCCTTTTTTGATATGGTTTTTGATACTCTCTTTCAAATCTTTTAATTCTTTCTCTATAGAAAATTAAATTCATTATCATACCTCTAATAAACTATTGTGATGCTGTTTTCATTGGTGTTAAATGATAACTGGAGAGCCCTCAAAGTTTTAAATAATGGAACCATCATAATATCATTTTTATTTGATAAATCAGTGTATTTTATCGTTTTACCATTTTTTTCATAGACTAAAGTATTATCATATTCATTATATTCAGCAACAATATTTAATCCATCAGCTAGAGAAATAGCTGGTAGATAGATTTCTTCTTTATCAAAATAAGGAACTATATCAAAAACAATTTTTCTTTCATCAACAAAAGCTACTTTTTTACCGACTTCTAAACAAAATTTTGATTCCTTTTCAACTCTTGGCCAATAATTTTCAATCATTGATTCTAACGTATCATAGAATATATCAATAATATTTGGATGAGTTTTTTTCTCATAGTAACCACCATTAGTAATAAAACAAGCACCTATTTGATTTTTTACATTGAAAAACATATAGCTTCTAACTCCATATGCTCCACCCGTATGACCTCTAAGAGGCTTATTCGGAAAAGAATTAAGAACCTTCATCTGAATTCCTTTGGCTCGATAACCACCATTTTCACCATTACCAAACCAATGTTGTTGAACCATCAAATCAACTGTATCTTCATTCAATAACCTAACTCCATTGACTACTCCTCTGTTTAAAAACATTCGCATTATTGTTGATAAATCCTTCATACTGATGAATAGACCACCAGCTGGTCCTCTGAAATTTTGACCAAGAGGAAATAAAGGATATCCACCATCAACAAATCTCTTTGCAGTTCTAGCAACAGTATAGCCAAAATCTTTATCATTCTTTGGATAATATAAATCAGCAATTAACTCCTTATGAACAATATTACTTGCCTTAAAACTTGCATCCAAAGAAAGAGGTTTAAAGATATGTCTCTCCATATAGTCTGTATAATATTCACCACTGGCAATTTCGATCAAACAAGCCATTAACCCACAGCCGAAGTTTGAATATATAAATCTTGTTCCTGGTCTGTTGTCAGAAAAAGTTAAAGGAGTATAAAATTTTCCATCATTAGGAACCAACAATTCTTTTAACTCAACATCCAGATCAGTTCCATTCACTCCGTTATATCCTCTTCTTATATCGTCATAAGCAGGATTTTCATCATCATAACCGTCTGTAATACTTGATGTTTGTAAAGTCAGCATTTTAACAGTTATTTTGTCATCGGGAAATTTAGGGTTCCTGATTAGGAAACCAAAATATTCACTGATATCACTATCCAAATTAATTTTTCTTTTTTCAACAAGTTGCATCAGAGCAATTGCTCCAACTGTCTTTGAAATTGAAGCTATTCGGTATATTGTATTTTCATCAGCCATCTTATTATCTTCAATTGACTGATAACCATATCCATCTTGATTTATGATTTTATCATCCTTAACAACAACGACACTAGCTCCAACAAGCCTAGCCTCAGTACAAATTTCTTTAAATCTCTTGTTATAGTTTTCCATTTTTCCTGTCCATTTCTTTATATTTCTGTAAAATACTTTTCTAATTCTTCAACATGATCACCTAATACAATCAAGTGGTGATTTCCTAAGGATTCGACTAAAAAATATGAAACATCTTTCTCCATTTTTAATCTGATTTGGGTTCGACACAATGTTTTCTCATCAAGATTTTCAATGATTTCTGCTCTGGAAACGAAACACTTTTTTAAATCATTGGAAATTTTGAAAACAGTCGCTGGTCCTAGCGGGAGCGCTCCTTTTATAGCAACTCCTAAATTTGATTCAAAATGAGTGGTTAGAGTATATTCCTTTGCCATAGATAATGGGAGAGTACAATGAGCAAAAACAATTTCGTTTTTCTCGATATCTATTCGTGAAGGATTTGCTTGAAATCCCGAAACCCCAACAACCTCTCTTAGAATAAACATTGTTAAAAGAGCAGGAATATCTCCTTCACAGGTACCAATATAGCCTTCACTATTTAGTATTGCTAAGCCAAGGCAACCAGTATTTTTAACAGCTTTTAATAGATCAAAGCACCTTACCGTCAAACCAGATAAATCGTACTTTTCAATTAGGAGCTTAAAAGCTCCATATATCTCTAAAGATTTTTGTAGTTCTTCATCATCATATGGGGTCAACATCACTTCGTTTACAATATCGTTAAAAGGAATGTACTTTTTACCGATTTGCTGAAATAGTTCTTCCATTTCAATATCTATCAGTTCAATACCTAGTCTATTTTGAACCTCACGATAATTGACATCACTTGAAATAAGCCAATCACTAGGCTTACCAATAACCCCTAGTTTTGCTTTAATAACCTCGCTGGTATTCAAACTCTCATGATAGATTTCTTCAATTCTATGAGCAATATACTCCTTGCCACCATGAAGAATTTCAGCTTTTTCACCCTTTTGCTTTAAGAATGATAGTATTTCCATAGAGGCAGCAAGAGAATTATAATCACCAGAGGTTAAAAGATAAAAAGGACCTTTGATGTCTTGATATAAATTTTTAAAATCACCTTCAGTTCCCCCAGTTCTTATAAATATTAAATTTGCATAATACTTATTGAATTCCTCTTTATTTATGTTATAAAACTCAATATTTGAAATCTTTTGGATTTTTTGTAAGAACTTTTGGCTACTCTCTTCAATTGCCTTGATATCATGAATTGCAGATGTTATTTGATATATTCCCATTTTCATAACAAAAACCTCCATTCATATTATACCAAAATATCCTTTTTTTGTCATTATAATTAATGTTTTAAGAAAACATTAAGATTTTATGATATAATATAGACATGTTAAAAGAGGTGATTAATATTAAAAAAGGAAAAAGGATTCTTATTGTTCTACTTTTGATTTTTCTTGGTGGTTGCACTAAACCAATTAGTGAAGACTTGACAATTACTGAATCCAATGAAATTATATATTTGGAAATCGGCGAAGATACTAATCTATCTTCGACTATTGATGATTTTGATGTCTACTGGGAAGTTGATGATTCATCGTTATTAACTCTTTCTGGTACTGCTGCTACCGCTATTGACGATGGTCTGGTATATTTAGTAGCCCGAAATTCTAAGACGAATGAAGTATTAAAACAAGTAGCAGTCATCATTTCCCCAGAGGAACCTGAGGTTGTCATTGAGGGAAGTCAAACTATTGATATTGGTGAAATTTCCAGTTTTACTGCTTCAATCAGCCCTCTTGATAATGACCAGGAAATCGTCTGGTCTGTTGTTGATCAAACAATTGCTTCAATTGATCAATCTGGTAATGTCACTGGGTTGAAAGCTGGAATAACTAAAATCAGGGCAACAGCAGCGACTAATGAAGAATTATATTCAGAAGTAAATATTTTGGTTCAAAAAAATATTGTTGAGTCATCGATCAACAATGAAATAATTGTTGATAATGAAACAATCGATATGACCACTTTAGATACTATCTTTGGTCCTGTTATTGAAAAAGGTTTATCATCTTTGATTGGTGTTAGTTCTTATGTTAACACTACTTCTAATACAGAAACTCTTTATGCCAGTGGCAGTGGTGTAATCTATAAGCGTAATATCATTTTAAAAACCGGTGAAGAAGTTGCTTATGATGCAAATATTAGTACTAGTGATATTAAAAATTATAAATACTATCTGATAACAAATCGTCATATCATTGAAAATGGTTCAATATATAGAGTATATTATGGAAGTGAAACAGAGATAACTGCTCATCTGATCCAATATGATAAGCAAATAGATCTAGCGGTTTTGGATTTTGAAACTAAACTATACTTCCCAACAGCCACATTTGGTGATTCCGATCTAATTCTTCAAGGAGAATTCTGTATCGCTTTAGGAAACCCTTACGGCTATGATTTTTATAAAACAGCAACCATTGGAATTATCAGCCATCCAACTCGTTATGTCTCTGATGACACCGATGGAGATGATGTTTCTGACTGGGATGCTAAATACATTCAACATGATGCTGCAATAAATGAGGGTAATAGTGGTGGAGCTTTAATCAACCTAAAGGGAGAAGTAATCGGTATTAATACCACAAAAATTTCTTCAGTATCTGTTGATAACATGGGATTTGCAATCCCTAGCAATCTCGTTTTGGAAATTGTTGAACTACTAGAACAAGGGATTCAGCCTGTGAGACCAAAACTTGGTGTTACTGTGTTATCTGTTAGGGACATACTATCAAGTGCTGAATTACAAGCCGAATATTCAGTACCATCAGGAATAACCTATGGAATGTATATTGCTGAGGTATCGAATGGTGGTTTAGGATATAAAGCTGGCATAAAAGCTGGTGATATTTTAATCGAATTTGCTGGAGTTAAAATCTATAACTCTTATGAATTAAGAGCAGAAATAGGAAAAATTATTATTGGCTCAGGAGAAATTGTTGAAATGAAAGTCTATAGAAATGGTCAAACTGTCTCATTGACAGTTGTTAGTTAGGAGGCAAAATATATGAAAAAAATATTAATCTTGATATTTTTATTAGCTGGAGTTGTTGGTTTAACTGGTTGTACAATATTAACAGATACCACATCACCAGATACACAGTTAGGTGCTGAATATGTTAGTGTTAAAGTGGGAAGTTCTATAAGGCTTCAAGCTTCTATCACTGGAGATATAACTTGGTCGTCTAGTGATGATACAATCGCTACTGTTGATGAGAATGGCACTGTAAAAGGAATTAAAATCGGTTTAGCTACAATTACTGCTAAATCTGGAATTAAGACCAGTAGTATAATTGTCTCTGTTGAGGCAGTTGAACCAGAACACATCATCAGTATATCAGGAAATCAAAATATTCTCGTTAATGGAACAACTAATTTAAGTGCAATTATCAGCAATGTTACAACTACTCCCCAAATATTCTGGGAAAGCAGTAATGAGAATGTGGCTACTGTTGATAGTAATGGTGTGGTAACTGGTTTAACAGCTGGTCTTGTTACCATTAAAGCCTCTGCCTATTTAGAAGAAACCATTACTAAAGAGATTATCATCCTTGTATCCGCTATAAATGATGATGATGAAACCGTAAATAATGAAATAAATAATAAGACTTATGAAATAATCGGTGATATCGACCTAACAGATATTAATGATACAATTGTTGGTATTGTTGATGATGTTCTTCCAGCAATTGTTGGTGTAAGTAATTATCAATATACTTCTAGTTTCCCAGGAACTAGTTCGGTCTTGCAATTAAACAGCGTCGGTAGTGGTATGATTTTTCATCGTGAAGCTGTATCTGGTGGCTATCGCTATTATGTTCTGACCAACTATCATGTTGTTGAAGATAGAAGTGAACTTCGTATTTACTTTGGTGATGATGAAGATGAAATCATCGCTGAGGTCACTGTTCAAGCAAGTAAAACCTATGATTTAGCCGTTGTCACTTTCATATCAAACAAAGATATTACTCCTATCACTTTCGGTGATCCTAATACTGTAGATGCTGGTGACTTCGTAATTGCTATTGGTAATCCTACAGGTTATGATTTCTTCCGTTCTGTGACTTTCGGAATGGTTTCATACAATAATCGAGAGCTATCTGGTGAATCTTCAATATACATTCAACATGATGCTGCTATCAATCCTGGTAACAGTGGTGGACCATTATTCGATATGAATGGAAAGGTAATCGGAGTTAACACCATAAAAATAGTTGATACTGATGTTGAAAATATCGGATTTGCTATTTCCTTAACAACGATATTCTCTTTCTTTGAATCAAAAAATATTTTATACAATTAATAAAAAAACTACTCCTCAATAGGCATTATAATTAGGGATTTAAAAAGGACAATAGATTGCTCTATCGTCCTTTTCATTTATAAGCAAAATGTCATATATGCAGGAATACAAATAATTCCATCTTCTC
>JAQUYR010000111.1 GCA_028691715.1 Bacilli bacterium
CTTCATACTTGCCAAGCTTTAACTCCTCAGCTATTTTCTTTAATTTACCTTGAATTACCTGATGATAATCCTTTCCATATGAAAACTTTGCTGGAAGATACTTATCAGAAAAATGGGTTTCTTGAGGGTAAGGAAAAATAAAAATCATTATGCTTTTTACCCAAGCGTATTTTTGATTAACCTTTTCCTTTCTAAAATTGAGGTAATCCTGATAACTGATTATTTGGTACTCATAATCTAGTTTCATTATTTCATTCATAATTTTTTCCTTCTACAATAGCCATAACTTCAGAAAAGACCTTGCCAACAGAATCATTAATCACTAGAGTAGCATTCTTTTCAATCCCAGTTGTTGTTTTGTTGATGATTACTAGTTCTTTCCCCGAAAAATATCTGACCAGACTAGCTGCAGGATAGACCATTAGTGATGTTCCCCCAACGATTAAAACATCAGCCTTGGTAATGTATTCTAAGGCCTTTTCAAGGATATTCATATTAAGTTCCTCTTCATACAAGATAACATCGGGTTTAATAATCCCTCCACAAGCATCACAATGAGGAACTCCTTTTGTTCCTATAATATAACTAACATCAAAAAACTTATGGCATTCCTGGCAATAATTTCGCATAACACTGCCATGTAATTCTAAAACTTCCTTACTACCTGAAAGCTGATGTAAACTATCAATATTTTGGGTGATAATTGCCTTCAGCTTGCCCATTTTTTCTAGTTTTGTTAAAGCCAAATGAGCATCATTTGGTTTAGCATCAAGATAAATCATTTTTGTTTTATAGAAGTCATAGAAATACTGTGGATTTCTCACAAAAAAGCTATGTGATATTATTTCCTCAGGAGGAATACTAGTGTTCTCTTTAAAAATACCCTTTTCACTGCGAAAATCAGGAATTTTACTTTCAGTAGAAACTCCAGCACCACCAAAAAAAACAATATTGTTTGATTCATTGATTATTTGGGCAAGTTTTATTATTTTTTCATCCATAGATACCTCCTAATTATAAAAGACACCAACTATAGGTGTCCCAATAATTACTCATTCTTTAATATTATTAACATCTATATATTTATATTTCATCTTCAACCAATAAGTACGTTCATTAAATTCCTTTTTAGAAATATTTGAAGCGACTAGAAGATTTCGTTTTCCTTTTATTTCAAGGATATCACTCATCGCATCTATTTTTTCCGAGAAAACATTTGCTAGAGAAATTATTTCAGAAATATCAAGATATTCCTTGATTTCAGTCCTTAATTTTTCTAAATACGATTCAGAAATTATTAATAGATCAATATGGCGTTTATAAAATCCTTTAAAAATTTCACGACAAATGAAGAATGATTCGCTGGTCTTTATCTGTTTTTTGGTGACAATTTTTCCCAGTTCATTGCTGTTTATGCTAAATAAATGGTTATATCTGAAGTTTTTTTGATAAAGATTTGCCCTTATTATTTCCTGTTTTGTTAAAAGGATTAAATCTTTTTGTTCATAATTAGTATTAACATAGTCAATTATTGATTCAATGATGTTAACTACAGGTACTTCAACGGTGGATAATAGTTCACTGCAATACTCTACAATGATATCATTGGCGACTAAAAGCATCTTAATTTCTTGGGATAGAAGAAAATCAAGGCTCTCTTTCACCAATTTATTGATAACCTCAGGAGTTTTACCATCATATGGCATATTTAAAACATCACTAACATATATAAATGATTCATAGCGGTATTTTTTTGCTAATTGCTCAAAAAGAACAGAGCCACCTAATCCTAAATCTAAAATTCCGATTGCTAGTTTATTCATCATTTTCACCTACTTTTATATTTTATCATTTTTATTCCTCTTTTTCAACAGATATCCCCCGGTTTTAGAACTTTTATAATGATAAATGTTTCTTCTCATTTTACAAATTATTTACTGATTATGTACAAAACCAATACACTTTAGCCTTTAAATTATAGCAAGAAAATGTTATAATACTTGTGGAGGATTTAATATGAGATACATAGATTTGATAGATGTGACGAATGCTATTTATAAATTAACAATTGATGCCTGTTACAACATAGATGAAAGTTTATTAAACAGTATTCGCTATCATCAGAAGACTGAAGAAAGCGAATTAGGGAAAATAGTTTTACAAAAAATTGAAGAAAATGATTTACTAGCCCGAAAAAAAAATGTTCCAATGTGTCAGGATACGGGTGTTACAGTTGTTTTCCTGGAAATAGGAAATGATGTTCACTTTGATGGCGATATCTATCAAGCGATTAATGAAGGAGTTAGAAATGCCTATATTGATGGTTATCTAAGGAAATCTGTTGTGGCTCATCCCTTTAACCGTATAAACACTAAGGATAATACTCCAGCTATTATTCATACAAAGATAGTTCAAGGAGAGCATATAAAAATCACAGTTGCTCCAAAAGGCGGAGGCAGTGAAAATGTCAGCCTAGTTAAAATGTTAATCCCTGCTGATGGGATTGAAGGAGTAAAAAAATTGGTGCTAGATACCATATTGGAAGCAGGTGGAAAACCATGTCCTCCAATAATTGTTGGCCTGGGAATTGGTGGCAATCTTGAAAAATCCGCTTTGCTTGCAAAAGAAGCCCTTTTAAGAGAAATTGATGATACTAGTACCGACCCAATTGCTGCTAAATTAGAAAAAGAATTACTAGAAGAAATCAATAATTTGGGTATCGGGCCAATGGGATTTGGGGGAAAGACTACAGCTCTAGCGGTTAAAGTCAATCTTTATCCATGCCATATTGCTAGTCTTCCGGTTGCTATTAACATTCAATGCCATGCAGCAAGGCATAAATCAATGGTATTATAGAGGTAGAATCTATGAAAACAATTAAAATTCAAACACCTATAACTAAAGAAAAAATCGCCACCCTTCATGCTGGTGACATCCTCCTGATTTCTGGCACTATCTATACTGGTCGCGATGCTGCTCATAAAAAAATTGTTGAACTGATTGAAGAAAACAAACCTTTACCTTTTTCTCTAAAGGATAGCATTATTTATTATGTCGGTCCTACCCCAGCAAAGCCAGGACAAGCAATTGGTTCCGCTGGTCCAACTTCTAGTTACCGAATGGACTTTTATACTCCAGTTTTTCTCGAACAAGGCTCACTGATTTCTATCGGAAAAGGTCCAAGAAGCGATAGCATTAAAAAAGACTTGATCAAATATGGAGGATTATATCTTTCAGCAATTGGAGGAACAGCTGCTTTAACAGCTGATAGCATTAAAAAATGTGAATTAATCGCTTATCCAGAACTTGGAGCTGAAGCTATCTATAAACTTGAAGTTGAAGACTTCTTTGCTGTTGTTACTTATGATGCCTATGGTGGGGATCTATTGGTTTCAGGAATCGAAAAATATCAAAATAAAATCACTTCTTAATGAAGTGATTTTTTATTTATGAAATATTTCATTTTTATAGGAAACACAATTTCGGCCATTATTCTTGGCATTATACAGTTGTTCATCAACTATTGGAATATAATCAACAGCTGT
>JAQUYR010000112.1 GCA_028691715.1 Bacilli bacterium
CTGAAGGACAATGAAGTCTTAGGTATTGCCATGGGAACAAGCGAAGCAGCCGGATATGTTGATGAGACGGGTAAACTAAAGGGATGGCTAAATGAGCTTGCCTTTGTTCCTGTTGATTTAAACAAGAATGCTATGGTCGACGAATGGAGTTTCGATTATGGCTGTGGTGTAAAGTATTTTTCCCAAGATGGGGTTATTAAACTAGCAAAAAATGCCGGAATTGAATTAGAAGAGAATTTAGCTCCCGCTCAGAAGTTGAAAATTGTTCAGGGATTAAACGAAAATGGCGATCCAAGAGCCAAAGAGATATTTGAGAATATTGGAATTTATTTGGGTTATACCCTTGCTTATTACGCTCATTTCTATAAAATAAAACACGTTTTATTACTGGGAAGAGTTGTGAGTGGTAAAGGTGGTAACACTATTTTAGATGTAGCAAGAAGCGTTTTGCATAGCGAATTTAAAGAATTACGCTATATTGACATTTTAATGCCTGATGAGAAGAATCGTCGTGTTGGGCAATCCATTGCTGCCGCTAGCTTACCAAAAATCTAAAAAAAGAAGGTAAAAACTATGAGCATTTTTGAAACGAAAAACTATGTTGACAAATTGTCAGTAATTGACACACAAGTAGCTATTAAATTAGCTAAGGACACATTTGAACACAATTTAGCAAAGAATCTGGATTTGACCAGAGTATCCGCTCCACTATTCGTCTATCCAGAAACTGGATTGAATGATAATTTAAATGGAGTTGAAAGACCGGTTTCTTTTGAAATCAAAGATACTAAAAAAACTGCTGAGATTGTTCACTCTTTAGCAAAATGGAAAAGAATGGCTTTGGGTAAATATGGTTTTGCGTATCAAAAAGGTTTATATACAGATATGAATGCCATTAGACGTGATGAGGAAATGGACAACCTTCATTCCATCTACGTCGATCAATGGGATTGGGAAAAAGTAATCCTTGAAAAAGATCGCAACCTTGATTATCTAAAGGAAACAGTTAGAAAAATAGTTAAGGCCTTAGTTGCAACAAAAAAGGTCATAAACAAGGAATTTCCTAGTTTAAAATTGCAGTTTGAAGAAGATGTTTTCTTCATCACAACTGAAGAATTATTAAAAAAATATCCAAATCTTTCACCAAAGGAAAGAGAAAGCGCCATCTGTAAGGAAAAGAAAACAGTATTTATCATCGGTATAGGTGATAAATTATCAAATGGCAAGGAACACGATTTAAGAGCTCCTGATTATGATGACTGGCAATTAAATGGTGATATCTTTATTTGGTATGAACCATTAAATATGGGTGTTGAATTATCATCTATGGGTATTAGAGTAAACAAGAAGAGCCTATTATCACAATTAGAAAAAAATAATAAGATGGAGCGTTTGAACTATCCTTTCCATTCTGGCATCATGAATGATCAGATTCCTTTATCAATCGGTGGGGGAATTGGTCAATCGAGGATTTGCCTTGTCATGCTAGAAAAGGTTCATATCGGTGAAGTTCAAGTATCTGTTTGGAAAGATGAAGATTTAGCCGCTCTTGAAAAATTAGGAATTAAATTATTATAAAAATATAAACCCAAGTGAAAAACATTTGGGTTTTATTTTTGAAGAAAGTGTCACATTTTGAAAGTATCAGAATGGACAATTGCGATTTTTTTTAGTATAATTAATGAGGTGATGAAAATGTTGAATGTTTTATTTGGAATAAAAAACTATGTTCCCTACGATTGTTATGAAACCATCTTTGATATAGATTATCAAAAACTCTATCAATCGGGAAAAAGGGTCATCCTAATCGATATTGATAATACTATTATTCCCTATGACTTTGATCTACCTAAAGAGGAGCACTTAAAGTTGATAAGCGAAATAAAAAAAATCGGATTTCAGGTGATTTTTCTTTCGAATAATCATCAGGAACGAGTAAAAAAGATTGCTCAGGCTTTTGATGTTGAAGCGATTTATAGCGCTTGTAAACCCTTAAAAAAGGGCTTTAGACAAGCTTTAAAACTAGCAACATTCTCATCTAAAAAAGAAGTGGTTACCATTGGTGATCAGATAATGACCGATGTTCTTGGTTCAAACAGATCAGGTCTCGAGGCTATTTTGGTTAAACCGATTAAGCGAAAAAATGAAAAATGGTATACAAAATTGAATCGCAAAATAGAAAACAGAATTGTCAGAAGGATGAACAAAAATTATCCGGAGATTGTTGAGAAAATAAGAGAACTTAGAGGTGAAGCTGTTGAAAACAAAATGTGATGGTTGTGGCGTTAAAATTCAAATGACTAGTCCTGATAAAAAGGGATATATCAGAAGTGAAGTATATTTGAAAAATCCTGATAATTTTTTATGTGAACGCTGCTATAACCTAAAACATTATAATAGAATCGCTGATGTTGAGATTGAAGAAGAAGCATTTCTTGAAAATGCCAAAGAGATTGCTAAAAGCAAGGCTTTGGTTGTCAATATCGTCGATGTCTTTGATTTAGAGGGAACAATTATCGAAAATATCAATGAATTATTTCCCGATAATAAGATAATCATTGTCGCCAATAAATTCGATCTATTCCTTTCCTCAACAAAACCCAATAAGGTTTTAAACTATCTGCGTGAATATTTTAAGGAAAGAAAGATTTATGCTCAGGATATCTCCTTAATCTCTTCAAGAAATGATAAGGATATCATTCGTCTATTAAATAAAATATATAAAATCAAGGAATCAAATGAAATATACTTTTTCGGAGTGACAAATGTTGGAAAGTCATCGATCATCAATGCTATCATCAATGTCATCGATAACAAATCAAGTGAGGTGACAGTTAGCAATATCCCGGGAACAACTTTAGGATTAATCAAGGTATCGCTACCCGAAAAAAATTACATCATCGATACCCCTGGAATAATTCACTCCTATCAATATTCAAAGTATCTGGAAAAGGCGACATTGAATACCATCTTTCCGAAGAAATTTGTCAAACCAAGAGTCTATCAATTGACTTCTGGTCAGTCAGTCTTTGTTGGGGGATTTGCTATTTTTAATTTTCTGGATGGCGAAAAAGCTTCGTTCGTTAGCTATTTTGCTAATCCTATCGTCATTCATCGCACAAAACTAGAGAATTCTGAAAACTTCTTTGAACTTCATAAAGATGATATCCTGTTGATTCCTAGTAAAGAAGAGCGAGATAGATTAGGAGACTTAACCAGTTATGTCTATCAAATCGATGGCAAAGTGGATATATCGATAAGTGGTTTGGGATTTATGACGATTACTGGGAAAGCGACAATTGAAGTCTTTTGTTATGAAAAAATTAGAGTATCAATTCGTGAGGCAATGATTAAATGATAAATTATGAAGATAAATTAAGAGAAAAACTCCTGGGCAGTGGTGACACTAAAGCGGAAAAACGTTTTAAACATAGCTTGGGAGTTGCTAAAGCGGCTGTAGAATTACGCGATAAGTACTATCCCTTTTTAGACAGGGAAAAAGTCTGGTTGACAGGTCTGATTCACGACTATGCTAAATTTGAGAC
>JAQUYR010000113.1 GCA_028691715.1 Bacilli bacterium
ATTTTTTTCGAAAAACTAACAAGAGAATATATAAAGAGGTAAATAATGATTTGTGAAAGATGTAAAAAAGAGATTGACGACAATTCAAATTTTTGTCCTTATTGTGGACAAGAGACTAAAAAGGAAGCAGAAGCGTTAGAATTGCCTTCGTGTAATAGATTAGGGGTAGCAGTTCTAGTGATTAGTATCCTTTCAACAATTCTTTCGATTTTTCCGCTATCGAAAACGATTATATTAGTCGGTTTATTTTTCGGAATAATTGGACTAGGTGTAGCAATTTTCCAAAATGTTAAAGAAAAACACAAGCTTTCAATTCTTACGATTGTTATTGCTGCTGTTGGCTTTGTGTCTAACTGTTGCTGGCTTCTATTTATTGAGTTTATGTTATAAAAAAATAGCAATTCTAAATTGCTATTTTTCTATGCTTGCTATAATTTTTTTGGACAAATTAATAAATGTGTCTTTCTCTAGTTCGTTTTTAGGGAAGGAGAAATTTACCGAGTCGTTTTCATATCTAGGAATAATATGAATGTGGAAGTGATTAACACTCTGACCAGCTAAAGGCCCATTGTTGTTTAGAATATTGACATTATCAATATTCAATGCTTTCTTGATGGCTTTCGCCAGGAGGATTACCAGGTTAAATATTTTTGTTTCTTCCTCGAGATCAAAAATGGAATCATAATGTTTTTTAGGGATTACTAAAGTATGTCCTATTGTTGCCTGAGATATGTCTAAGAAAGCTAAAAAATCGTCATCCTCATAAATTTTATATGAAGGAATTTCACCATTTGCAATTTTACAAAACACACACATAAAATATTCTCCTTATTTGTACTTATTATACAAAAAAGAATGATAAAAAGCAATAAATGTGATAAAATAAACCGAGGATATTGCTATGAACATTAAAAATCAGAAAACAAAAGAAATTGTTTTAATTGCTGTGCTAGTAGCTTTAGCAGTTATTCTTTCATACGTTGATAAAATAATATCGCAGGCAGCCTTCCCCTTTTTACCAACAGCAAAAGTTGGATTGGCTAATATTGTAATAATATTTTCTCTTTATAAACTAGATTTTAAAAAGACATTTCTACTGGTAATAATGAAGTCATTATTAGCCGGATTGGTCCTTGGAAATCCTGTTACCTTTATCATCAGTTTTTTTGCTACAACAATCAGCTTTTTAGGAATGTTTTTTGCGAGAAGAGTTTTTAAGGATAAGACTTCTGCCGTTGGAATAAGTGTAATAGGAGGGGTACTTCATATAGTGATTCAATTAGTTGTTGTTTCCCTAATATATAGCTTAGGGGAGGTAGTTATAAGCTATGGAGGAATATTACTTTTAGTTTCCCTGGTGACAAGTATTATAATAGGTCTAATTTCCAATAAAATTATTGATTATCTAACCATAAAATAAGGCTAAGGCTTAAAAGCTTTAGCTAATTTTAATTTGAACAGTTATATTAATCAAAAAAAATTACAAAAAGAAATAAAGATATGATATAATATAAAATTAGATGAAGGAGAAATCTATGTATAACAAAATTTTAAAAGCGATAAAAGAGCATGAAACGATTATAATACATCGTCATTCGCGACCTGATGGCGATGCGATGGGAAGCCAAATCGGGTTAAAGGAGGCAATTAAAGCATCTTTCCCTAGAAAAAAAGTGTATGCAGTTGGTGATACAACAGAACGGTATAATTTTATCGGAGAAATGGATACTATTGCTGATACAGAATATGAAAAGGCTTTGGTTTTTGTACTGGACACATCAGAGACTTTTATGATTAATGACGAGAGATATAAAAAGGGAGATTGTATTATTAAAATTGATCACCATATATATAAGGAAGACTTCGGTGATTTAGTCATAGTCGATACTGAATATGAAAGTTGTGCTGGCTTGGTAGCTGATATAATTCATAAAATGAGATTAAGGCTTAATGAGGCTGGTGCGAAAGCTTTGTACACTGGATTAGTGACTGATAGCGGAAGATTTAGATTTGAGTCAACCACATCAAGGACATTCCTAACAGCAGCGAGACTTCTAGAAACAAAGTTTAATGTGACTGAAATATATAGTAATCTCTATTCAGATGATTTAGAAATGGTAAAACTCAGAGCTAATTTTACCTTAAGATTTAAAACAACAGAAAACAATGTTGCTTATATCAAAACAACTAAAGAGGATTTAAAAGAATTAGGAATTGATTTTTACTCGGTTTCTAGAACGATGGTTAATACTATGTCAGGAATTAGAGGGATTGATATCTGGGTTAATTTTACTGAAGATGAAGAGAATAATGCTGTTGTTGCTGAGATAAGATCTAGCAAATACAACATAAATGGTGTTGCTACAAAATATGGTGGCGGTGGTCATAAAGGAGCTAGTGGAGCGAGCCTGAAATCTTTTGAAGAAGCTGATTTAATGCTTGCTGATTTAGACAAGATAATTAGTGAGGGAAAGCAATGAACAATTTGGAAATCAAAAAGCAAATATTAGAGAAGATAAAAGAATATTCAAAAATAATTATTTGTCGCCATATTCGTCCTGATGGGGACTGTATGGGATCAACTATTGGCTTAAGAGAAATTTTAAGGGCGAGTTTTCCCGATAAAAAAATCTATAGCATCGGAAATCAAAAGGCTGAATATTTAAAATTTTTACCTGCTGAAGATGAAAGCATTCCTGAAAGCGAATATAGTGATGCCTTAGTAATAGTTGTTGATACAGCGAACAGTGATAGAATAGATAATCCTTTATATTCACGAGGAAAAGAAATAATAAAAATAGATCACCATATCAGAGTAGAAGATTTTGGAGTTATAAATTATGTTGATGAAGAAATCCCAGCAACAGCTTGTATCATCACAGAATTTTATAATGATTTTAAAGACGAACTAGTGATGAACGAAAAAGCAGCTCTAGCTCTTTATGTTGGCATCACAACAGATACAGGAAGATTTAGATATCGCGGAGTTACTGCTAATGTATTGCGCCTAGCAGCTATTTTATTAGATTATAACCTAGACTTAGAAAGGATATACTCTAATCTCTATTTAAAAGATGTCGATTCATTAAAACTTCAGGGTGAAGTGTATAAAAAATTTAAATCTACCCCTCATGGAGTACTATACATTCATATTACTTCTAAAATGCAAAGGCGTTATAACCTTACTCCCGAGGAAGCTGCTGCTATGGTCAATAGCTTGGATTCGGTAAAGGGAAGTTTGATTTGGATAATTTTTGTTGATCAGAAAGATAAAACAATTCGCGCTAGAATCAGATCGAGATTTGTTTCGATTGATACAGTTGGAAATAAATATCGAGGCGGAGGTCATGCTAATGCCGCGGGAGCCACTGTATATAACAAGAAGGAAATCAAAGCCTTGGTATTAATGGCAGATGAAATTTTAAAAGATTATAAAGAAAAAGAAACGGATTGGTTATGAAAATATTAATAAC
>JAQUYR010000114.1 GCA_028691715.1 Bacilli bacterium
GTTAGATATTCCTTAATCAAGCATTCAATACCCCAATTACCTACCCAATTGATATCACCAGATTGTTCAATGATATGAATAAACTTCGCTGGTGTTAAGACACCATGCTCTGGATGTTGCCATCTCAAAAGCGCTTCGCATCCATAAACCTCTTTAGTATTAACATTGATAATCGGTTGATAATAAAGCATGAATTGCTTATTTTCTATGGCTGATTTAATTTCACTGTAATATTGAATGTTTTCACTCTCTTTTTCATTCATTTCATCTGAATAAAGAACTACTGCATCACCACCATCACGTTTAGCGATATAAACAGCTAAATTTAGTGATGTTAAAAGCTGTTTTAGATTACGGCCGTGATATGGATAATAAGCGACACCAATGCTGACATGTTGATTAGCTTCAGTGTTAGCCATAACTTTTATTGGTAAAGAGGCTGCTTCTTTTATTCTATCAGCAAGTCTCATTGTATCATTTCTGTCAAAATCTCCACGAACCAATATTAAAAATTCATCTTTACCATATCGCCCTATTTGAACCTTCTGAGGAAGGGCTTTATCAATATTGGCTATACAGCGTTCAAGTATTTTTTGAGTTTCTTTTTCTCCAAAAGCATTAATAATTTCGGTAAATTTATCAAAATTAAGAAGCATCAGAGCAAAAGATCTATCCTTTGGAATTTTATTTATATAGGAATTGATACTAAATGTTATCTCGTTTTTAGATAAGGCACCATCAATTAGTGATGTCATTTCATCGCGATAATTGCGATAATCCCGACGGAAACGATAAAACAATAAAATAGTCAATCCAATTACAACAATAATAGCAATGATCGCAAAAAATACATATGCTCCATTACTCCAGTTTACTGCTAAAAACATCTACATCACCCTTTTTTAACTTTCTTTACTTTGGCAATTTGTTTCGTTTTTTCAACATTATATTCATTAACCAATTGCATAGCATCATCAAAGGAAACACCACGACTGATTAAATATCCCTGAATGATGTTACATCCAGTTTTAATCAATACCTGATTTTGATCATCTTTTTCGACACCCTCAGCAATTATATCTAATTCTAGACTTCTTGCTAAAGAAACAATTTTATTGACTATTGCCCGTGAATATTTATCAGTTGCTAAATGCCTGATAAATTCCTTATCTATTTTAATGGTGTTAATCGGCAATTCCTTCAGATATAGCATAGAACTATATCCCGTACCGAAATCATCTAAATGGATACTGAATCCTTTATTACGAAGCAAATTCAACTTTTCAATAATATAATTAAAGTTTTCCATTAAAAATGTCTCTGTTATTTCAATAGCAACTGATCCTGCTTTAAGTTCATACTTATTAGCACATTCTAAAACTTCATTAACAAATCCTGCTTGCATCAATTGAACTGGTGATACATTCATAGAGACGTGAATATTATACTTTTCAAAGCGTTTAGCGGCTTGAAATGTCTGATCCATAATAAAACGACCGATTTGAATAATCATGTTGTTTTTTTCAGCAAGTTCGATAAAAATTGCTGGTGACTGGAACTTATATTTAGGATTATCCCAACGCACCAAGGCTTCAAAACCCACGATTCTTCGCTCTTCATTGTTGTATTGTGGTTGATAGAACATCACAAACTCATTCTTTTCAATGGCAATGGATAAATCCTTTGTCATCGCCTGCTCTTTAGTGGCAGCCGTTGAAAAAGTAGCATTATAGACAGCATACTTTAGTGAAGTCAATGATTTAGCTTGCATTAAAGTTATCTGGCAGTTCTCATATGCCTTTCTCGCATCCAGTTTATCATATTTCTGAAGTTCTATATTAAATATACCACACTTTATATCAACAATCAAATTATTGTTATCTATTTCCAGTGGTTTCTTAAACAAATCTATTATTTCCTCAACATATGCTGATACCTGTTCAAAGCTCTCAAGAGAATCAAAGAAAATGGCAAATAAATCGATTTCGGTGTGATATAAATCAGCATTTTTACCATCAAGGTATTTTTTTACTCTTTCAGAAATTTTACACAAGATTTGATTTCCCATTTTACGACCAAAAACTTTATTAAAATTGCTGAATTGTTTAATATCAAAGAGTACAATTGAACTCTTCAAGACTTCTCGATCTTTAACAGCACAATGCTCTAAGTATTTTATATGGCGATCAAGAACATCAAGTAATAAATCAAGATTAGGTAAATTAGTAATCTGATTGTGTAGAGTTTTACTCTTATAACTGCTATCCTGATATGTGATATCAGTCCCAACAAGGTATTTACTGAAAATATTCTTAACCGGAATCATCAGAACGGATTTTCTGAGATCATCAACATCATCAAAACTGACAGTAAAAGGGGTTTGCTTTTTAATCGCATCTACTAAATCGACACCATCTTCATGTTCAAACTCATTAACATATTTATATTTCATTCTTCTCGATATTGTTCTTCTTACAGTGCTATTATAGCCCAATATCTTTCCCTTCTTATTTACACGAATTATATAGGGTTTATCATAATAATGAATGACCATTGATCCCTCAATATCACTGTTTTTTCTCATCAAGATGATATAAATACCAATTATCGCTAATATAACAATCAGACAATAAAGACCAAATAGAGTAACCAGTTGATAGGTTAGCATTCCCATAGAACTAAAGGCACTCTCTGTTTCAAACAAATAAACGACATAAAATTCATTACTGGTAGATTGATTGCTCACTGGACTATAGCATAAATAGTACTCTTTATTCGAAAAAGTAATCGATGTCTTGTATGAAGCTTCTCCTGAATATATCTGCTCTTTAACACTTGTTGCTACTTGCTCACTGTTGCTACTACGAAGATAGTATTCATAAAATTTATTATTAGCTTCCATATCCAATTGATAATAGATTAAACCATCTTTATTTATCAGAAAATACATGTTTTCTGGGAGATCTTCTGATGATAGAAACATTTTATTCAAATAGCTGTTGGAGTCAATAAAGAATAATACATCATTCACATTGAAAAAGATATATGATTTTGTATCGGTGGTTCCAATTATCATATCACTAAAATTGACAATTGAAATTTTATTCTCAATAGTGTTTTCAGGGATAAATGTTTGGTTGAACAAGAGTAATAATCCCTTATACTCCAGGCCATCTTCGGTAATCCGAGCAAACTCTATGTCCTCAGATAATAAACCATTTAAAACCTCACCATCTACTTCATCATATGTTTTGCCATCCATATAATGTTCAAGCCTTTGGTAATCGCTATCCATTTTATAACTAATAGCCTCATCAACATTTTCTGTTATTGTTAAGAGACTATCAGCAATCTTTCTTTCAAGAAATTCAGTTGATGTTAAGCGGTAAAAATAATAAGTTGCAAGAAAAACCGCGCCTAAAATAAGTACAAAAAATACATATGTTTGAAATGCTGCTTTTTTCA
>JAQUYR010000115.1 GCA_028691715.1 Bacilli bacterium
CTTCTTAGCTCAAGCGAACTACTTTTTCTCTCTTACGAGAGTTTGTTCTTGCTTCCAGGTAAGGATTTAGCCGTTTCACCTCTAAGGTTTCCCTTAAAGCTTACCCCGAAGGGTACTTATTCCTCTCGGAATAAAGCGTCTCTGTTCGCACCTCTTTCTCACGAATGACGGGAATTACCCGCTACCCTTTAATGGAAGTTCGGACTTTCCTCCTTAAAAAAGGCGATTACTCAACTTGTTAAGGCATTCTTATTGTAAAATAATATATGAATATAGTCAATATCTTTAATTTCTTTATATTTTAAGCTATTATTAATATATGTTTTTGAATATAAAACAAAAAACTATTGGTAGTGCAGTTAGCATCTTAGCTATAGCGGTTTTATTTAGTAGATTGCTTGGAGTATTAAGGGATAGGTTATTAGCTGGATCTTTTGGTGCATCAATTGACTTAGATATTTATTTTGCTGCATTTAGGATACCTGATTTGATTTACAGCGTTATTTTTGCAGGGGGAGTCCTTGTGTCTTTACTTCCTTTATTTTCTGATGTTTATAATAAGAATAAGGAGAAGAGCTGGGACTTTATTAATAATTTAATCAATATATTTTTAGTAGTATTCGTTATAATGGGAATACTATTTTTTGTTTTTTCTTCAAAAATAGTTGGTTTGATGGTTTCTGGATTTGATATAGAGAGCATTCAAAAAACAATAGATCTTACAAGGTTGATATTTTTAAGTGTTTTATTTTTTGGACTGTCTTCAATATTCTCAACTATTCTAAATTATTTCAATCGTTTTGTTTCATATTCCTTAGCTCCAATATTATATAATTTAGGTATTATATTCGGCATTTTATTTCTTGCTCCTCATTGGGGAATATTTGGAGTTGGGGTCGGTGTTGTATTGGGTGCATTTTTACATTTATTAATACAAGTTCCTCCTGCTATTAAATTGGGATATAGGTACAGGCCGATTATTAACTTCAAGGATTCTAAATTAAAAGAATTCGTAAGCTTAATTGTTCCAAGGGTAATTGCTTCTTCATCCTCACAAATTAATTTTATAGTCATTACATTTATTGCATCGGGAATTGGAGTTGGAGCTATTTCAGTTTTTAATCTTTCTAATAACTTAAGATATCTACCAATAGGGATTATCGGAGTTTCTTTTGCGACAGCAATATTTCCTTTACTTTCTAAATTATATGTAGAGGGGAAAGTGAGTGAATTTTGTAATAGATTTGTAAAATTATTTAATGAGGTCTTATATATTTCTTTTCCAATAGGAATTTTAATTTTTGTTTTGAGAAATGAAATTGTTGATATAATTTTGAAGACAGGGAGCTTTACCAGTGTTGCTGCTGAAATTACCGCCGCTGCATTAGGACTATTCTTCATTAGTACTTTTGCGCAATGCTTAGCACCAATTCTTCTGAGAGGATTTTTTAGCTTAAAAGATACTATTACTCCGACATTAATTGCAATTTCTTTTGTTATTCTTAATATATTTTTATCCTTCTTCTTTGTGAGCGTTTTTGCTGGGGAAAGTACTTTTATTGATTTAATGAAAAATATATTAGGATTGAATGGAACAGTTAACTTTTCTATATTAGGACTTGTCTTTGCTTTTAATGTAGGACTTTTAATCGAGTTTCTTTTATTATTCTACTTCTTCAAGAAGAAAATTAAAGAATTAAGATATAGGGAAATATATTTGACTTTCATCAAGGTATTTTCCTGTTCAGCATTAATGGGAATATTTGCTTTTAATTTATTAAACTTTATTAACGCATCATCACTTGTTCAATTTATTATAGTTTCTATTGCTTCTTTTATATTTTATGCCATATTGACTATGATATTAAAGATGCCAGAAATTAACGCATTAAAAAGATTAATCAAAAGAAATGGAAATTAGAAATTTTGTTATCATTAGTCACATTGATCATGGAAAATCAACTCTAGCTGATAGATTTTTGGAAATTACAAAAACAATTGATAAGAGCAAGATGAAAGAACAGTACTTGGATGGAATGGATTTAGAGCGAGAGAAGGGGATTACAATTAAGATGACTCCCGTTCGAATGATGCACAAAGGAATTATGTTTAATTTGATAGATACTCCCGGACATATTGATTTTAATTATGAGGTTTCAAGGAGTTTGGCTGCTGTTGAGGGAGCAGTACTATTGGTTGATGCAACAAAGGGTATTCAAGCCCAAACAATTACCAATTTAGAATTAGCTAAAAAAGAAGGTCTTACAATTATTCCTGTAGTGAATAAAATTGATTCTCCTCAAGCAAGAACTCCTGAGGTTAAAAAAGAAATTGCTGACTTTTTAGAAATTTCTCCCGAAGAAGTTATGTCAATCTCAGCAAAGACTGGAGAAAATGTTGAGGCATTATTAGATAAAATTATTGAAGAAGTAGAGCCACCAGAAATTTTAGAAGATGAGCCATTTAGAGCATTAATATTTGATTCTCAGTATGATTCTTTTTTGGGAGTTGTTTCATTTGTCCGTGTTAGCGAGGGAAAGATAAGGAAAAATGATAGGATTCACTTATTGAATGCTAAATCAGTTGGAGTTGTAAAAGAGCTTGGTATTTTTAAGCCAGATATGTCTCCGATTGAAGAATTGAAAGCAGGGGAGATTGGTTTTATCGCTACAGGCATTAAAGAGCCAGAGAAAATTAAGATTGGAGACACTATTGCATCTTCTGCTGATTTAGAGCCATTACATGGCTATAAAGAGCCAGAGCCAAAAGTATTTGTTTCAATGTATCCTCAAGAGCAGGGCGACTTTGAAATGCTTACAGTTGCCCTATCAAAATTAAAGTTAAATGATTCGGCGTTGTTTTATCAAAATCAAAACTTTCAGGCATTTGGTAGGGGATTTTTGTGCGGTTTTTTAGGAACACTTCATACAGAGATAACAATGGAACGGCTAAAAAGAGAGTTTAATTTAGATCTTGTCATAGGAGCTCCTCAGGTATGTTACAAAGCAGTAGATGGTAAGGGCAATGAAATAATGATATATAATCCTAATAATTGGTCAGATGATTTTAAGGAGCACTATGAGCCCTGGACAGAATTAACTTTAATTATTGGAGATGCATACCTCGGTAGGGTTTTTGAATTACTAGGCGGAATTGATGGAAATCATATTGATTCAAGGCCTTTTGGTAAAGATAGGTATTTAATTCTATATGAAGTTCCGTTAAGAGAAATTATTGGAGTTTTTTATGAAAACTTATTAAATGTTACTCAAGGATATGCCTCAATGACATATGTTGAAACTGGATATAGGAAAGCAGAATTAGTTAAATTAGAAATAATGATTGCTGGCAGAGAAGAAGAGGCATTTTCAAGGATTATTCCCAAAAGTAAAGCTATGCAAGAGGGAAGAAGGATGGTTGA
>JAQUYR010000116.1 GCA_028691715.1 Bacilli bacterium
ATGATGCAAGACCAATTCAAGGTCTTGTTCCTAATCAATCATACTCTTTTAATAAGATATTCCCTTATTCTGGTAGCGCTCCTCTAGGAACTGTCACATATTCTTCAAGACATCTTGGAATTTATGGGTATCAAAACGATGATCTTATCCAGACCATAGTTATTTCGAATCAAATCGTAACAACTGTCAGTTATAGCGAAAGCAATGATGCAACAACATTCACATATTCCTTTGATTGGATTAATTCAGGGGAGTTCTCTGCTCAAACCTTCTTTGTTTCTTTCACGATGAATGATATCGACTATGTATATTATGATTGGGAAAGCATTAACAAAAACGATGAAGGTCATTCCGATTTGAATATAATCATTTCCGGGGATTGCTCCACCGAAGAATTAGAGAATATCAACGTATTTTTTATTCGTCGTTCGTATGAAAGTTCTAACTGGGGTTCATCATTCTTTCAAGGTTTATTAGTTGTTGGTATTATCTTCACTGCGCTTGTAATGCTAGTGCCTGTAATTATTATTACCATAGTGCTAGTTGTTGTGTTTAAGAAAAAATCCACAAAGAATTAACCTGCTATTAATAAGAAGGGCCATGACGTATCGTTACCCTTCTTTTTTCTTTGATTTTTTAAGAAGAAATATAAGTATAAATGTGAATTCGACGATAAATACGCTGAGTAAAATAACCAGCATTCCTAATGGAAATATCGCAAAGAGGCGGAAATAATTAAAGAGTAATCCAATACCTAAACTTATCGCATTGGCCCCCAACGAAATTAGAAACCCTTTATATCGAATATTTTTAAACCAGAAGATAATAAAGCCTTCAATCAAAAAAACTAATACTTCCATGATGATTAGTGAGGCGACATAGTAATCCTTAAAAGCAAAAACAAGAAGCAAATTCATCGCAATATTCAAAATGATATTCATAGAATATACTGTCAGCAAATACACTAATGATTTTTTATTAAAAATAAAATAAAACGGAACTTCAAGGATAAGAGTTAAAAGTAAAGCGAATAGTATGTTGAAAGAAATTTGCATATACATATACAATCCTAACACATTTCATTTAATGCAATTAAAAGATATAATATGATGTTTTTGTGATCTTAAGGAGATAGTAATATGAGATATGAAATAAAAGGGAATAATTTGCCATATGTAGAAATCTTTTTAAATAAAGATAAAACACTTCACACCGAACAAGGAGCGATGAGCTGGATGAGCGACACCTTAATTATGAAAACCAACGCTGGTGGTAGTCTTGGAAATGCATTCTCGCGAGTCTTCAGTGGTGAATCGATGTTCCAAAACACTTATACCGCTTCAAAAGATGATGACTTCATTGCTGTTTCATCATGTTTTCCTGGCGAGATTATCGCAATCGATGTTGGTGAGAAACCAATCATTGCTCAAAAGAGAGCTTTTCTTGCCCGTGAACAAAGTGTAAACATGAACATTTTCTTTCAAAGAAAAATCGGCACAGCATTTTTCGGCGGGGAAGGATTTATCATGCAAAAATTCAGCGGTAAAGGTATTGTTTTCTTAGAAATTGATGGGTCTCTAGTTGAAAGAGAATTAAACTTTGGAGAATCAATAGTGCTCGATACTGGATATCTTGCCGCGATGGAAGAAAGCGTGAAGTTTGAAGTCATTACCGTTAAAGGAGTTGGCAATGTCTTATTTGGCGGTGAAGGATTATTCAATACAAAGGTAACTGGTCCAGGTAAAGTCTGGATTCAGTCCGCCCCTCTTAACAAGATGGCAAGCCTATTTATTAATAAATAATTAAAGAAGAGAGATAGAATATGAAAATATATGAACGAATTCCAACTTTTGAAAATAACCGCTTAATTATTAGAGAAGTTTTAGAATCTGACATCAAAGATTTAACCAAAGTATATGGAGATAGGCTTGCTTTACCATTCTTTAATAGCGATAACTGCAAAGGTGATATTTTTTATTACCATACCTTAAAAAAGATGAAGGACGCCTTAAGCTTTTGGGATTATTCTTATCGAAATAGATATTTTGTACGACTCAGCATTTTTGATAAAAAAATAAAGAAAACCATTGGCACGATCGAAATATGCATGCGTGTCTCAAAAGATGATTATAATAATGTAATAATGTTTCGTTTAGATGTTGCGAGCAAATATGAACAAGTTGCATTGTTGAAAGAAATAATTGACTTAATTGTTCCACATATTCCCAATGAAACAGGTCTAAAACAGATTGTCACAAAAATTCCACTCTACGCAGTCGAAAGAACGAAAGCCTTCAAGAATTATGGTTTTAAACCAACGGATACCTATTTAGTAGGAGAAGACGGGTATCCATATAAAGATTATTGGATGATAACTATCGAATAACTGGCATTTCAAAAAAGGATTGATGCAAGAGTGTCAATCCTTTTTCTTTTATCTGTGCTTTATTAAACGCGAGAGTATGCTTGTGAGCATAAAGATCAATGAATGATAAACACTCTCAAATTTAGCGGCATAGTTTATCAACATTATCAAAATTTTGCTGAATTTTTACGAACGCTTGTGAAAGTGGATAACCATCAACAAAGCAATGATTAACTGTGATGTTTAATATCATGACGATTCTGCCATTTTCTTCGCGATATCGATCCCAGAGAACGCGAGGGCAAGAAGAAGATTCGTGGTTATTGTCTGGTAGTGGATGAGTCATGGTTTCAATCGATAGCCAGGGAAGACAAGTGATGTAATAATCATCATATTCAGGGCTATCATTAAAAGTATTTTTGACTCCATCTTGAAGTTTGGCAGCCTCTATCTCAGTAGATGCAGCTTTATAAAACGAAGAATAATCCTGCACCATTTTAAAGCCGCAGTTTTCATATATACCAGTGTTGGTCATAACTGTGAAAGTGGGGTTAATTACATCATATAGACGAATCTCGCCACGAACTTCACGCATCCTCATTTCATCAATTGAATTTAATCCAGTTGTGACCAAATAGAGAGCGTTGATAAAAAAGCTAGTTTTCGTTTTTTTTGAAAATTCTACGAGCGATGTGACATCCATTTTTACAGTTAAACCATAACAAGGATTAGAAAACGTGCGGAACCATCCATATTGTTTTCGTTTTGGAAAATTATTCTTATCAAGTATTTTATACATATTTTTTCCTAATTAATTAAAAGTGGTTGATAATAATTCTCAATGGTTTAACGAGAACCTTTGTCATAAGGAATTCCCTCGGCTTTAGGCGCTCGTGATTTCTTCGAGGTTATTGCAAGAATAATCATCGTTACAATATAAGGAATCATGAGATAAATGTAAACCGATTCTTTGACATTGGTAAAGGATGGGAGGAAGGGAATGCTACCTGACA
>JAQUYR010000025.1 GCA_028691715.1 Bacilli bacterium
TCGATGTTTGCGCAAATCATAACCCCAATGTTATCTGGAGCAATAATGGCTTTAGTTAACACGAAAATTTCTTCTGGCTTTGGATATCGAGTATTATTCCCATATTGTGTCTTATTCTGTATAATTGCTTTTATAACAATGTCACGAGTAAAACATGGAGATTCAAAACCAATACCAACTAAAACTATTGAAGCATATGATGTTGACGATTAAAAAAAGTTGCCATAAGGAATATCCTTATGGCATATTTTATTATATGTGCTCAATTATATCTTTAACAGAATTAAAAACATAATCGGGTTTAATTGATGATTCTTCAATGGTTTGCAGAGTGCTTTCTCCACTTAAAACACATATAGTAGTTACATTAGCATTGTATCCAGCGGTTATATCAGTGTAAATACGATCACCAACTACAGCGATATTTTCCTTCTTTACATTGAATTTTTCTGCTAATATATCTATCATATATGGATTAGGTTTGCCAATATAAGTCGGCTTTTTCTTTGTAGCTAAAGTAAGCATATGGCAAATACTTCCACAATCAGGAATATACCTGCCGTCTTTTATTGGACAGACAAGATCACAATTAGTTGCTAGAAAAATTGCCCCATTATCAAGAAACTCACAAGCTTTTTCCAATCTTTGATAACATAATTCTCGGTCGAATCCCACTAAAACAATATCAGGATTTTCTTCAACAAATTTTACATCATATAATTTTAATTCTTCTTTTAAAGCGGTCGTTCCCAGAAAATAAACTTTTTTATCCTGATAGTTTTCCTGAAGGTAAATCCCCATCGCCATTCCTGATGTGAAAATATTGTCATCTTGGCATAAAACACCCAGACGTTTCATCTTGTTGATGTAATCAATTTTACTCTTAGAAGAGTTATTGGTCATAAAAATGTATTTTTTATGATTTTTAATGATAGAATCAATGAAATCCTTAGCTCCATCAAAGAGAATATCATCTAAATATATTGTTCCATCCATATCTAGAAGAAACATTTCAATGTTTTTTAAGTCCATATTTTGTACCTCATGTTGAATAATTTTATCATTTTTAGCTATTAAAGTCAAAATATATTATCAAAAATCATATAAAATTGTTTTTCATTTTATTTACAAACAAAAAAACATATGCTATAATGAAGTTGACTCTAGAGAATGGATGGTGAGCGTATGGATGCGTTAATGAGTCGTATATTGGAAATGGATAGTGCTACTATTATCTCTTTTCTTGATTACGTCGTTATAGGAATTTTAGCTTTGTGTGTACTTTCAGGTTTTATAAAAGGTATGTTTAGATCAGTTTATAACTTAATCATCTTTGTTGGTTTAATGTTATTAGGTTGGTTTTTGATGCCAGCGATTGTTAATTTTGCTTTAGATTACAATGTATCTTCTTTTAATCTAAATATTTCAGGTGTGGGAATTACTACTATTAGAGAATCTTTACCAGCAATTATTGGTAGTTTTGATGAAACTTTAGGAACACTAATGGTTGAAGGAACAGAAACATATACTTTATTATTTTCTTTAGTATTTTCAGCATTTAGATTAATAATGATGATTATATGGTTATTATTAACAATAACAATCTTTAAGTTTGTCTTCTGGATTATTTATTTAATAATCAGACCAAGAACAAAGGATGCTCAAGGAAATAAAAAGAGAATTACTTTTGTTTCTCGTTTAGGTGGTGGAGTAATCGGTTTAGCCTATGGATTGGTAATTACAATTATGTTAGCCATTCCTTTTGCTGGTTTGACTTCAATTGGTGGTAGTATTGGGGAATTAGCTAATAGTCAAACAACAACAGTAAGTTATCGCTTTGCTAAAGCTACAAATCAGGAATATTTGTATTTAGATGGTGAAGCTGCAGATCCATATAGTGAATATGCTGAGGTGTTTGCTTTTATGCAACAATTCCGTGGTGATTCATTGATGGGTCAAATTGGTGGTATTGGAGTAGGTAAAGATACTACAGGTGAAAAAACTACAATTGATGAAGCTTTATTTGACCAATTATTGGAATTCAAATATGGTGATGTAAAAGTAGAAGTTCGTCAGGAATTAAAGAATATTGCCAGTGCTTATGTTGAAATATTCAATGCTACTGGTGGTAATATAAATTTTAGCACTATTTCAGAATTAGACCAAGAAACATTGGATTCTGTTTTAGGTAAAATTTCTAATTTGCAAATTTTAAATGCTGCTGCTCCTGTTGCTGTAGAATATTTAGGAAATAATCCTAAAATAAGCGAAAGCTTAACAGAAATGGGAATGACAAAGGATGATATTTCTAATTTAATTACAGAAGTAAAACAGATTAACTTTGCTGAAGAAATATCAACAATCGCTAGTGCTGTTATTGATTTAGGAAAGAGCGGACTTTTTGATCAGAATGAAGATGGCGAAAATAAGAGCATTATGGATACACTACTAAATGCTGATTCTAGTATGTTAACAAGTGCGATGGATAAGCTTGGTGAACTTGGTATTTCTGATATGGTTGGTGAATTTGGAGTTAGTACATTACTAAATGGTGCAGCTTTCGGACAAATTCTTGATCAATTTGGTATCAGTAAAGAAGATATTAATCTTGAAGGTATTGACTGGGGAGAAGAACTAGCTAACCTTGGTGGAGTTATTACTGCTTTACAAGACATGGGTTTAATTATCAATGAAGATGGCAGTATTGATTTTACTAATTTATCTCAAGATGGAATATCTACATTTGTTGATGAATTGTTTAAATCAAATGTATTAGGCAACAATACTAAATTAATTGTTGCTACAATCAAACAGGTTTTACCAGAAGAAGTTCAAGATTTCGTACAGATTGATGATCTTACAAGCGAAGACCTTAAATCAGTATTATCTGTTGGCTCAACAGTGATGTCATATATGGATAAAGAAACTGGACAGATTGACTTTGAAGAGATGTTGAAATCAGAAGATGCTCAAAAATTAGGTGATGCAATTTCTAATTCTGATGCAATGGCTAAAACTATCCAAGATATGATTGGTAAAGTTTTAACTAGTGTTGGTGTAGGAATAGATTTCGATGATTTTAATATTGATGGAATTAATTGGGGTAATGAAATTGTTGCTCTAGGAAATATAATGAATGAACTTGATAAATTTGCCTTAAAATTTGGTAGTGAGAGTACTAATTTCAGCTTTGACGATTATAGTGAAACCATGGTAAATGGAATGGTAGATACTTTATTTACATCACAAATTTTAAGCAAAAATACTAAAGTATTAATGCAAGCAATAAAGGATATGGTACCTGCTGCTTATAAAGATCGAGTAGAGGTAAAAGAAATGACTGCTGCTGAAGTTAAATCATTATTAAGTAGTTTAAGAAGTGAATTGACTGCATAAAATATGTAAAGGGGGAATTAGGATGAAATTAATAATTGCTATTGTCTCTAATGAAGATAGTTCAGCTGTGATGAAAGAATTACTGAAGGAAAAGTATTTTGTAACCAAACTTTCGTCAACTGGTGGATTTTTACGAAGCGGGAATACTACATTGATGATTGGTGCAAAAGACCAGGATGTCGATGCAATAGTACAAGTAATTTCAGATTATTCCAAGACAAGAAAAGAAATGGTTCCTAGTTCTATTGTTAGAGAATTTGGTTTTGTTTCTACAATGCCAACCGAAGTTGTGGTTGGTGGAGCAACATTATTTATCATCAATGTTGACCAATTCATTAAGTTATAAAAGAAGAAGCATGATACTCAATCATGCTTCCTTTATTTTAAAATACAGGTAAGAAAAACATAAAATCTTTTGACATTAGCATTCTTTTTTGATATAATGTCTAAGGCTGAAAGGTTTCTTTAATATGGCTCCATAGCCAAGTGGTAAGGCAAGGGTCTGCAACACCCTGATCGGCGGTCCAAATCCGCCTGGAGCCTCCAGATTAATAGCTACAGTGACTTTTGTTACTGCAAAATAGGCAAATCAGTGTTAATGACTGATTTGTTTTTTGTTATATAACCAAATTTATATAATTATAGAGTAAAATACATAATATTCCATTTAATGTTGACTTTTTAATAAAAAAATGTATAATTAGAAATCGTGAAACTAAAATTAAAGTAGGAAGAGCTTTGAGATTAGTCACTCACTAATTTTTGCTGTGATAATAAACAGCACAATTGACCAGGGGAAACTCTTAAGGCTATCGGACAGCTGGGTCAAATGCCGGATTAGCGACAGTGATTAACTGTTGATCGAGTAAGCAATTACTCAATTTATAAGAGGACTAGAGTCCTTAAATCATGTAATATCATAATGATATTATGGTACTTGTAAATAGTCAACTAGAAAGAATTATTTAATTCAATCTTAAAGTTTTCTACAGATCTTAATAAAAAGGTAAAATCTATAATAATAAAGTAACATGTAGAAACAACAGACTATAAGTACGCAATTTTTATGAAAGGAAATTGTTAAATGAAAAAATTACTTGTAAGTTTATTGTTTTTTTTATTTTTATTTGTAACTGGATGCAGTTCTACTGCAAAAGTAAAACCAGAAATGATTACTGGTGATGATAATGATGAATATGGTGGAGCTGATTGCTATGATAATCTAGGCGATCATGCGGATTCAAATTATTGGGTCAATCCCGACTTTTATAATCTGAAATCTAATGATAACTTGACCATATTATCAAATTATCAAACATTCTTACAAACCACAGAGTATACTTGTGGTCCATCAGCACTGCTAACTATTTTTTACCATTTTGGAATAACTAATTATACAGAAATGGATCTAGCAATCGCTACAAAGACCAGTGTTGATGAAGATGTTGCGAACTCTCTTCCAGGTTCAGCTGATAATTTTTTTGAATATGGGGCTAATGTTCAAAAAATCTACCAATTTCTAAAAACTCTTCCAAATATAGAAATTATAGATTCGAGTTATGTTGAAGAATATTCAGAAGAAGATTTAATTACTGCTGATGATGGCTTTACAACGAATGATATAGGTAATCTCTTCCCAACATTTACCTCTTATTCTTTGTACGCTTCAGAAAACAGCTATGAGACCGAAAGTTGGGTTGAAGATGCTAAGGATAGTTATTTTGTAAAATGGGTATTAAATCATTTACAAAACAATTGTCCTATTCTAGTAGAATGGGGAGATTGGGATGGACATTGGATGGCTATTATCGGATATGATACCCTGGGAACACCAGGTATTGGGGATGATGTTTTGATCTTTGCTGATCCATATGATACCTCAGATCATTGGCAAGATGGTTATTATTATTATCCTGCTGAGAGATGGTTTTATATGTGGCAAGACAGAAATGTAGCTCCAAAACCTTATCAATTACAACCATATATTGTAATCAATGTAAAATAATTAGAGAGAATAGGCAGAATAAAAACTGCCTATTTTTATTTATGACAAAATTATTGTTGAAAAATATGCCATCTTTCTATATAATAATATAAGGTGAAGAAAAATGGTAAATCTAAATAACAAATGGGATATTCTTTTAAAAGATGAATTTAATAAAGAGTATTATAAAAATTTAAGAGTATTTTTGGCCGAGGAATATAAAAACCATACAATTTATCCTTCAATGTATGATATATTTAATGCTTTAAAGTTGACGGACTTTGATGATGTTAAGGCTGTCATTCTTGGACAAGATCCATATCACGGAGAAAATCAAGCTCATGGTCTCAGTTTTTCAGTTAGGGAAGGAATTGAACAACCACCATCGCTAAAGAACATTTATAAAGAAATAGAAAATGATTTGGGGATAAAGATGAGCACCTCAGGAGATTTAACTTCTTGGGCAAAAAGTGGAGTTCTCCTATTGAATACTGTTTTAACTGTTAGAGCTAACCAAGCAAATTCTCATCGGGGAAAGGGCTGGGAGATATTTACTGATAAGGTAATTGAACTATTAAATGCTAGAGAAAAGCCAATTGTCTTCATTCTCTGGGGTAATAATGCCAAAGAAAAAAAGATAAAAATTACTAATCCCATTCATTTGATTCTTACTGCTCCTCATCCAAGCCCTCTATCAGCGTACAATGGCTTTTTTGGTTGTCAGCATTTTTCTAAGACAAATGATTTTTTAAGGAAAAATAAAATAGAGGAAATCAATTGGAAAAACTAGTATTTGTATCAGAATAACAAATACTTTTTTAAATTTAACAAGAAAAAAGATAACATTTATCGATATAATGAGCATTATTTTATCGTTTTTAATATAAAACATCACCATCTCAATTAAAAGATTTGCTTTAAAATTACTTGATTAATAACACAAAAAGTTATATAATAAATATAACGAGTTAGTATATACGGATATTATACGAAAATACTTGAATAGAAAGATTTATAGGTGGGCTTATGGGATTGAAAGAAAAAGTAGAAGAAGTAAGGATGACTTTAAAGGACCACCCCAATGTAAAACTGATCGCTGCCACTAAATACATGACTCTTGAAGAAACTAAGGCAATAGTTGAAGCTGGTATCAAGGATTTAGGTGAGAACAGAACAGATATGTTTTTAATGAAGTATAATGAGTTAAAAGATAATAAGGATATTAAGTGGCATTTTTTTGGTGTTGTTCAAAGCAGGAAGATTAAAGATATTGCCAATAAAATAGATTGCTTACATTCACTAGATAGAGTTTCACTAGCTATTGAATTGAATAAAAAATTAAATGAACCGCTAGATTGTTTTATTCAGGTGAATATATCTGAAGAACCAAACAAACAGGGAATACCTGCTAATAAAGTTAAGAGTTTTGTCAAACAATTAGAGAGTTGTCCTAAAATAAGAGTAATAGGACTGATGTGTATTGCTAAAATGACTTTTGATGAAGAAGTTATTCGAAAATCTTTTAAGAAGATGAAGAGATTAAAAGAAGAAATTGAGGAATTAAACTTATCTTATGCACCTTGTCATGAGCTTTCAATGGGAATGTCAAATGATTATAAGATAGCGCTAGAGTACGGAACTACAATGGTTCGGTTAGGACGATTATTTCTGATGTAGGAGGCACATCATGGGTTTGTTTAAAAAAAATAAGATTAATACAGTTCAATTCAGTGATTACAGCAATAAAAGTAAGAATATAAAAAAGACTGGTGGTCTGTTAACTTCCTTTGATCGCTTGCAATATTTCACTGTTGCCAATAGTTCACAGGAACAATTAATGGAAATGTGTGATATAATATTGGGAGGGAAAGCTATTTTAGCAAATTTCGATCAGATAAGTTCTGATGATGCTAACTATATGCTTTCGTTTATTTCTGGGGTTGTATATGCTACTAGTGGTGAGATTTTTAAACTGGATACCAAACTATTCTTGTTTGGCCGAAAAGAAGAATTTGAAGATGGCTCATTGCATCAATATGTTGAGGATACCAGATGATATTGAACTATATTATAAAGGTTATATACTATTTGCTTAGAGGGTATAGCTATATAATATTTGCGAGTATAATCTTAACTTGGTTACCATCTTTATATCAGTATAAAATACCAAGGCTAGTTCGTAAAGTTGCGGATTGGTATATGTGGCCTTTCAGAGGATTTTTAGTTATCGGTATTCTAGATTTTACACCAATGATTGGTATTGTTCTATATGAGACAATTGTTGGATTGTTCAGTGCATTTATGTAATAAAAAATCATTTTTTAGGAAAAACGAAAGATGTCAAAAATAGTTAAATATGTGGAGGTAGAATCATGGCTATAAATATACATTTTTTTAGAAATAATAACGTGGGACGTTTGGATTATCCAAAGCTATTAGAATATTTTGACGGATTCCCCAATTTTAAAACATATTATTCTGAGGACGAAGTTGAAATAGTATATTTAGATAAAGAATTTAAGTTTTCATATCGATATTTAATAACCAAGAGATGCAAAGTTAACCAGATTTATAAATTGGATCCTGCGTATACTAATGTTAATTTTCTTCTTGAATTGCCAATTTTAATACCTACATTTATTGCTAAAGAGATATTGGGATTTGCCCAAAAGGTTTGCAAAGAATTTGAATTGGTGGTTTATAACGACACTTTTGATGATGTTAGACAATTTAATCTTGTTGAATTATATAATCTATTTGATAAGACAAGAAACGCCTATATTGATGAGTTTGGTCTACAAAATAAATTACCAATTGATAGTGAAAAATTGAGTGAAATTTGTAAATACCAAAGAACAGTCGACAGCCTGAGGGAATATTATCATAACGAAGTTGATGTTAATTACTGTGAACCGATTATTGATAAGGTGACAAATGAACATGGAATTAGTTGTACTTGGAATTTTGGTATTCCTACTGTTTTTCCACCTCATTTGGATTATATCTGTGTCCGCGATGAAGAAAATATTGAGTTCATGGTGCGAAGAGCTGATTTTTATGGTATTATTGGAAAATATTTAGAAGAAATAGTTGGTTTCTTACCAGATATGTATATTTTAAAGGCTAAAAAAGCTCGAGCAGCCCGAAAGACTATTAATAAATTGAGAAAATTTGCAATCGTTGATCAAAATTTCAAGACAATTAGAATTAGCGATTTCATCGATAGATAGAGTTGCTATGTGTAATAAATTAATTGATCATACACTCTTAAAAGCTTTTGCTACAACTGGCGATATAGAAAAGTTATGTGCTGAAGCCTTGGAATACGATTTTGCCAGTGTCTGTGTTAATCCAGCTAATGTTAGATTGGCTAGTGATTTATTAGCGGGCTCGGATGTCAGAGTTTGTACAGTAATCGGATTTCCTCTAGGTGCTAACACTATTGAGATTAAAGAAGCAGAAACGATGGATGCCATCAATAATGGTGCTGAAGAAATCGATATGGTAATTAATATCGGAAAAGCTAAGGAACATGATTTCAATTATATTAATGAAGAAGTTGCGGGAGTTGTTCGCAGCGCTCATGGGAATTTGGTTAAGGTAATTATTGAAACATGTTATTTAAGTGATTTTGAAAAAGTTGAAGTATGCAAAGCCATTTCTTTGGCTGGTGCTCAATTCGTGAAGACATCAACAGGATTTGGTTCTGGTGGTGCAGTTGTCAGTGATGTAAAATTGATGAGAGAATCAATTCTTGCTGAGATGAGTGTTAAGGCCAGTGGCGGAATTAAGAGTCTAGATGATTTGGAAAAAATGGTGGCTGCTGGTGCAAATCGCATCGGAACAAGTGCTGGTGTTCAGATCATGAAAGAATACAATGAGAGGAATAGATAGATATGGCTACTCCTCATATTGAAGTAAACGATAAAGAATTATTTGCAAAAACTGTTTTGATGCCAGGAGATCCTTTAAGAGCTGAATTTATTGCCAAGACATACTTAACAGATGTTGTTAAAATAAATAATGTTCGCAATATGTTTGGTTTTACAGGATATTATAAGGGTAAAAAAGTGACAGTTATGGGTTCGGGTATGGGAATGCCAAGTATAGGTATTTATTCGTATGAACTATTTAACGTTTATGATGTGGATAATATCATCAGAATCGGTTCCTGCGGATCATATTCACCAAAGATAAATATCTATGATGTGATTATTGCTAGTAGTGCATATAGTGAGTCTTCTTATGCAAAAGTAGCATATGATTATGATGAAAATATTTTAAATGCAAATGAAGAATTGAATAATGCCTTAAATGTTAGTGCTAAAAAACTTGGATTCTCAGTATTCAATGAAATAATTCACTCTTCGGATGTCTTTTATCGGGCACATGGTAATGTTTTTACTGACGTTCGCGATAGATTCGGGTGCGTAGCAGTCGAAATGGAATCATTTGCTTTATTTGCAAATGCTAGATATTTAAATAAAAGAGCAGCATGCATTTTAACTGTTTCTGATTCCTTAGTCACTCATGAAGTGACAAGTTCTGAGGAACGTCAGAAATCATTTAACAAAATGATGGAGATTGCTTTGGATGCAGCTATATAAAGCGGGTGACCGCTTTTTTCTAAGTATGGACTAATTTGTGGAGAATAGATAATGGAAGTTATAAGGAAAAAGATTAATGATATTAATATAGATATTGTAAGGACAGATAAATTTAAAACTATATCTCTACAAGTGGTTTTTGCTAATGAATTCACCCGAGAAAATGCTACTAAAAGAGCATTACTAGCTAGAGTTTTGGGAAATTCCAGTAAAAAATACAATACAAAGAAGAAATCAGTCGATAAATCATGTGAATTATATAATGCTGAAGTTTCAGTCGGTTATACAAGATATTATCGTACTAGTTTGATCGCTTTTACTCTAGATGTTGTCAATGAAAAAAATCTCGAATGTGTCAAAAATCTGACCAAAAAAGCTATCGATTTTCTTAATGATAGTATTTTTAACCCAAATGTTGATGATAATAAATTTTCTGAGAAGGAATTTAATGAAGAAAAGCGTCTTTTAAAAGAAGCAATATTAAAGATATACAACAATAAACAACGATTTGCCTTAAAGAGAATGCTGGAAATCATGTGTAAAGATGAGATTACTGGTATTAATTCGATGGGAAATTTGGATGACTTAGAGACTATTACTCCAAAAATACTTTATGATGAATATTTGAAGATGATTACTACCGATGATATTTCCATCTATGTAGTTGGTGATATAGAAGAAAAGGATGTTATTAAGCACTTAAAACCATTTTCCTTGTTGAAAAATAAAAAGAAAAAACTAGAAACTGTTAGTTTTGAGGAAATTGGTATTACAGAAATAAAGGAATATAGTGAGATTCAAAAGATCAATCAGTCAAAATTGGTGATGGGATATCGAACCGATATAAATAGTGTTGATAAGCGCTATCCTCATTTGTCAATTTTTAATTCAATGTTCGGTGGTCTTTTTTCATCTGATTTATTTAGAGTTATCCGTGAAGAAAATGGTCTTGCCTATGATATCTCTTCTAGAGATATTCCTAGTTCAAAATTATTTATTATTACAGCAGGAATTGAATCTGATAATTATCATCAAATAGTTAAACTAATAACTGATGAATTGGATAAATATAAAAACGGAGATATAAATAGAGATCTTTTAGAAGAAGCTAAGCAATCACTTGTTAGCGAGCTCCTAGAAACTGAAGATAATCCCTACTCATACATCGCCCATATCCAGAACAATTATTTTACGGGAATGAACATGACAATTTCTGATGAGATATCAGAGGTTGAAAGAGTGACTATTGAAGATATTCAGGAAGTTGCTAAGAGTATAATCTTAGATACAGTATTCTTGTTAAGCAATGGGAGTTCCTATGGAAATTAAAAAATATGAAAATATCGATGAATGTGTTTATAGCTTTCAACTACCAAATAGTTTGAGAATAAAAATCATTCCCAAAAAAGGTTTTAAAAAGACTTTTGTGTGTCTTGGAACAAAATATGGGTCATTGACTAATAAATTTATTCCTCTTGGAGGAAATGAATTTATAGAAGTACCTCTAGGAATTGCTCATTTTTTGGAACACAAACTATTTGCTAATGAGGATGGTACTGATGCCATGAATCAATTCTCGGAATTGGGGTTAGAGGCTAATTCTTATACTGATTATGTTCAGACGGTTTATCTGTTTAGTGGATCATCCAATATTGAAAAAGGAATTAATATTCTCCTTGATTTTGTTCAAACTCCATACTTTACCGCGGAAAACATTAGATCTGAACAGAAAATAATCATTCAAGAATTAAAAATGTATCAGGATACCCCTAATGAGAGATTGCATAATGGCTTGATGAATAACATGTTTAAAGATTATCCATTAAAGTATGACATTGGTGGCACAATTGAAGAGATATCTAAAATAACAAAGGAGAACCTTTATACCTGCTATCAAACATTTTATCATCCTAGCAATATGGAATTAGTAATAACTGGTGATGTTGATATTGATGAAACAATTAGTAATATAGAAAGAAATCAAGATAAGAAGAAGTTCCAAGAAGAAAAATCAATAAGAAGGCATTTCTCAGAAGAAAATATTGAAGTCAATATAAAAGAATCAAATTACAAAATGGATATTGTTACTGCTAGTTTAGCAGTTGGAATAAAATTACCACTTCATAATTTTTCTAAAAATGAAGCAATTGTTGAAGAGATGTTATTAAAAATAATTCTTTCATCAACAATAGGCTCATCAACAAAATTTTATCAAAACCTTCTGGACAAACAATTGATATCTAACGATTTAAGATACTCTATATATTTTGATGGGGCCTGTGGATACATTAAAATTACTGCTGATTGTTTCGACCCTTCCAAATTACGAAAGGTTTTAGTCAAGAAGATTTTAACACTATCCGATATTAATATCGATTTAAATACTTTTGAGCGCTTTAAAAAAGCAGTTATAGGTAGTTTTATTAAGTCTTTAAATAGTCTTGAGTACATTGCTACATGTCTACTGGAATACGATTTTAAGAATTGTGATATTTTTGAATCACTTTCTTTACTAGAAAAATTGACTTTAAATGACGCCCTTAAAATGGGAAAGTACTTTAAAGAAGAAGCTATTACCAGTTTTGCAATATATCCGAATACTAAAGTGTAATGTGAAAAATTACACTTTTTTGATATTTTAGTGCTAAAAGGTAGTTTATTCGCTAAAATAGCACTAAAATTTCACCTAGAATCGCTTTTTATTGTTTATAGCAATAAATTATTGCATATACAATATGTGAAAAATGTTTTTTCAAAAAAATAATAAATAAAACCACTAAAAATATTAAATATTCTAAAAACGATGTATTATAACAAAAAAGAAGATTTTGATAGAATAAATAATGTATTTCTCAATCATACCCTAGAATGAAGAAAAAATATATTGAAAAAAATAATAAATGTTAAAATTGCTGATTTTTCTTTTAGCAATATTTGCGATATAATCAATTATCACTGGTGATAATGTGAAAGACTAGGAGGTGAAAATTATTTAATGCTTAACAATTTAATTTTAGTGGGGAGAATAGTGGATGAAGTAAAAATAACTTCAATTGATTCTGGCCAGAAAGTAGCTAATTTTACTCTTGCTGTTCAAAGACCATTTAAAAACGAAAATGATGAGTATGATACGGATTTTTTCCCGATTCAATTATGGCAGGGAGTGGCGGATATCGCTCATGATTATTGTACAAAAGGATCAACTGTTGGCATAAAGGGTCGTATTGCTGCAAAAACAATTGATGTTCAGGGTACCAAAGCAAAAACCTTAGATATCATAGGGGAAAGAATTGCTTTCATTAATATGAAGCATGAAGAAGAAAAAGAATAAATCCAATGCAATTAAAATTTGACATTTTTTACACGTTTAAAGCTCTATTTTAGAGCTTTTTTTAGTTCAATAAAGAATAAAAAAAAGACTAATAGAATTAGTCTGATTTTTTTATGGAGCAGGTAACGAGGATCGAACTCGCATCTTAGCCATGGCAAGGCCACATAATAGCCATTATACGATACCTGCATCAATTACTATAGTATTATACCAAAATATTTATTTAATATCAAGACTTTTTTGGAAAAAATGGGATTAATTCTGGTTTTCTTTTTTTTTAGAAATCAATGTGATATAATATCAATATCAGAAGAAAATTCTATTCTTTAAAGTAAGGAGGGCTTTTTTTGTATCTACCATTAAAAATAAAAGAGATTCTTACAATATTTGATAATGCTAATTTGCAGGCTTTTATAGTTGGTGGAGCTGTTAGGGACACACTCCTTAAAATGAAACCAGAAGATTATGATATAGCAACAGCCGCAAGCCCCAAACAAGTAATGGAACTATTTAAGGGGTATCGCTTTGTGCTATCGGGTATAAAACACGGTACTGTAGGTATAATTTACCAGGGAATCTATGTTGAAGTAACAACTTTTAGAAAAGAAGAGGAATACTTTGATCATCGGCATCCCCAAAAAGTGACTTTTGTTGATGATCTGAAGACAGATTTAAGCAGGAGAGACTTTACTATTAATGCTTTAGCATATAATGAAGAAATCTATGACTTCTTTAATGGAATAGATGATTTGAACAAAAAAATCATTAGAGCAGTCGGAAATCCTAAAATCAGGTTTGAGGAAGATGGTCTAAGGGTATTAAGAGCTTTGCGGTTTTCTTCGGTATTGAATTTTGATATTGAAAGAGAGACAAAAAAAGCAATATTTGCTCAAAAAAATATGATTCTATATTCCTCTAAAGAGAGAATAAGGATTGAATTTGATAAACTTTTATTGGGAAGTGGAATTTCTCGAATTATTGAAGAATATTTAGAGGTAATTGAAGTTTTTATTCCCTCTATTAAATCTTTCATTAATAATAAGGAAGAGGTCTTTAAGATAGCTAAGGCTATTGAAAAAATTGAACCTGATATTTGTACTCGTCTAGCAATGCTTTGCTTTTACCCTTATCATTTCGCAAATGGTATATTAAACTATGACATATCCAATATTGATTTAATAAGATTAGAATTAAGCGACTTGAAATATAGTAAAAAAAATGTTGACTTAATCAGCAATATTTTATTCCTCACAGCTATTAATCCAGAAATTAACGATTACGAAACAAGAAAACTATTGAAATGTTATAATAAAAATGTTATATTAAAAGCAGTAAAAATTAGGGAACTGTATGAAGATGCTGTTTATTCCATGTTAGAAGAGAGAATTATTAAAAACAGCATTAAGTGTAATCGTCTAGATCAAATAGCAATCAATGGTAATGATTTGCTTATGCTAGGATACGATAATAGTTCAGATCTAAAGAAGACATTAGAATTTTTATTAGATGAGATTATTAGCGATAAGATAGCTAATAAAAGAAAAGACCTAATTAATCGGGCACAGGAAATACTAGAAAAAAAGACAGGAGAGTAATTATTGTATTATGGGAAAAATTGATATTATTATATTGGTAATTTTAGGCTTATTTGCTATTATTGGTTTAGCAAAAGGATTTGTTAAACAAGTTTTATCTTTTGCTAATTTGCTTGTAGCTATAATTTTGGCTTTTGTAACTGTAAAGCCGGTTAGTGTATATTTATCGGGAACGAAATTAGCTCCTTTAATTAATGAAAAGGTTGTTGAATTTTTGGCTTCGAAAGGGGAAATATTTACTACGGTTATTCCAGAAGGAGCGACAAGTGATGCTGCTGCTGTAGTTGTTGATCAGTTGGGACTTCCTGGATTCATTGATAAGATTTTAATAAATATGATATCTTTGGATGAGACTAGCTATGGATTGACTTACTCAGAGGTTCTTGCTCAAAAGATTGGACCATTACTATTAATTGTTATTTCATTCATCGCTTTAGTAATTGTCATTTTTATTGTGATGAAACTTTTAGTTCATTTTATTGATTCTTTCGTTAAAAATAGTAAAGCGATTAGTGGAATTAATAAATTTTTGGGAATGATTTTAGGATTGGTAAAGGCTGTAATTATTGTCAGTTTATTGATGTTAGCTTTATCGGCCTTAGGTGGTTTCTTCCCAACAATTAACGATTTTATGATAACGGATATGAAAATAGGCATTGAAGGATTTGGTATTGGTAAATTTGTATACGAAAACAATCCTGTCATATGGGCCTTTGAAAACCTTATTGACCTGGATAAAATTCTTGATAGC
>JAQUYR010000117.1 GCA_028691715.1 Bacilli bacterium
AGTTTACAAATTTAGATATAAAAAATGGCGCCCCCAATAGGACTTGAACCTATGACCCCATGATTAACAGTCATGTGCTCTAACCAACTGAGCTACGGAGGCACTCACTGTGTAAATTCTATCATAACGATTTATTAAAATCAAGAAAAATATAAATTTTCCTGATTTACTGTTTTAGATTAAAAAAACTTGAGCTAATAACCAACCCAAGTTCATTTATATCAATTTTTTTCGTAAATGACTAGAAATAAAATCTACAACTATTACCATAATTATTATAGCATACATAATTGATGCTAGGTCACTCCAATGTTGATTTGTTGATGCAAATATTAAAGGAGCTCCAATACCACCAGCGGAAACAATTCCAAGAACACTAGCTGTTCGAACATTTATATCAAAACGATATAAAACAGTTGACAAAAAATCAGGTAGTACTTGAGGAAATATTCCATGTCTAATCTTCACAGCAGTACTGGCACCAACAGCATCCAAAGCTTCAATTGGACCACTATCCATATTCTCTATTGCTTCAGCATAAAGTTTCCCAATCATGCCAACAGAGTGTATTCCAATAACAATTGTTCCTGTTAAGGCTCCTACTCCAGAAACTCTAATCAAAATCAATGCTAATAGTACCTCTGGAAAAGTCCTGATAATTATTAATAAGATTTCTCCTATTTTAGATACCCTTTTACCAACAACATTTCTAGCAGTAATAAACCCAAATGGGATTGCTAAAATAGAAGCAATCATTGTCCCTATAAAAGCAATAGCAATCGTTTGTAAGGTTAGATAAGGGACAGAATAAACAAAATTACTACCTGAATAGTTTTCTCCTCTACCTAACAAGAAATCAAGATTGGGATTTAAAAATCCAGAACCTAAATTTTGTAATCTTTCCCAGTTTATTCCTCTTTTCACATCTATATTAGAGGATAAAAGAGAATAGATTATAACACCAGCAAAGACGGCAAATATCATTAAATTATAAATCCACTTTTTTGGTCGCTTTTCATAAGCAGACTGCGGGGTCAATTTCTCTGTTGTCATCATTGTAATTTACCTCTTACGAATCTCGTAAACGACTGAAGAATTAAAACAACAATAAAAATTACGATAACAATTGCCCCAACTCGGTCATAATAATGAGCACCTTCACTAATAGCTGTATCTAGTTCAAGTCCTATTCCACCAGCACCAACATATCCTAATATTACTGATCCCCTTACATTGATTTCAAAGGCATAAATAAAATATCCAATAAATATAGGGAGGATTTGAGGAATGACTGCATATCTAAAAGCTTCGATTTTTTTAGCCCCTGTTGATTCTAAAGATTCAAAAGGTCCCATATCAACAGTTTCAATAATTTCATAAAGCATTTTTGCCATCAAACCAAAGGTAAAAATTGACATGGCTACAACACCAGTTAACATACCTATACCAAAGCATATCATAGCGATAACAGCTAAAACATATGTTGGAATTGTTCTGATAAAATTCATCACCAGTTTAACGGGTTGGTATATCCAACCTTTTTTAGATATATTTCTAGCGGCTAATATTGCAAAAGGAATTGCAAGAATTGAACCAAATAGAGTGCCTAAGAAGCACATATTCAACGTTTCTAGCATCAAAGGAATAACAACTTCTTTTATATATAGAAACCATCCTGCCCAACTTTTAGTCTTACCAATATTAGGACTGAACATCTTTTTTATAATTACTGGAAACTGTTCAAATTTGATAGTAATATTTTCTGTTGGAATAAAAAACATGAATCCAACAAAGAGAAGTAAAATTATTAGAACAATAAAAATTGTTTTATTTCTGGGTTTAGATATTGTTTTACCATTGACATTAAATTGCTTTTTCGGAAAAATTTTATCAATAAGTGTCATTTGTTTACCCTCATTCATTATTTATTTTTCCCTTTATTGTCAATTTCATCTTCAATATCTACATGTCCCAGTTTTTCATTTTCTCTGATCGATCTTCCATATATTTTAATTAAAACGTCTTCCGTTACTGCCTTTGATGGTCCATCAAAAACAATCTTTCCCTCTTTAATTCCAATTATCCTTGTAGCATATTCCAATGCTAAGTCTACATGGTGCATATTGGCAACAATGGTGATTCCCATTTCTTTATTTATTCTTTTAAAATCATTCATTACATATATTGTAGTAATAGGATCTAATGAAGCAACTGGTTCATCAGCTAAGATGATATGCGGTTTTTGACTCAGAGCTCTAGCCAAAGCCACCCTTTGTTGCTGCCCTCCTGATAATTGATCAGCACGGACAAAAGCTTTTTCCAAAATACCAACTTTATCCAATGCCTCAAGAGCTATCATCTTATCTTCTACTGGAAAAGCTCCTAATAATGAAGTAATGGTAGAGTGGTAAGCCACTCTACCAGCTAAAACATTATTAATTACTGAAGAACGCTTTACCAAATTAAACGATTGAAAAATCATTCCAATGTTTCTTCTCAGCAGACGCAGTTCTCTACCTTTAACTTTACTGATATCGACATCATTGACATACAATTCACCACGAGTAATTGGATGCATTTTGTTAATAGTTCTCAATAAAGTAGATTTTCCAGCACCAGATAAACCTATTATTGCAACAAATTCACCATCATATATTTCAAGATTAATATTACTTAATGCTTGAAAACCATTAGGATATACTTTATCGACATTTATAAATTTTATCATAGTGCTCCTTTTTTATTTAACTTAAAGATTCTTTAAATCTATAAACAGCTCTTTCTCCTTCGTAATCAGCATCAGTTGCTTTCATATAACCAGTATGTGAATAAATCTTATAAAGAGCACTATATCCTTCATCTGTTTTTGCAATGTTAATAAAGGCATCTTGAAGTGCATTCTTAACTGAAGTTTTCATTGAACTAACAACAGAAATAGTATCGTTATAAATACCAGTAGACATAGCGATTACTTTTGTAATTTCAAAAATATTTACTTTATCTTCGCCAGTATAATCTTTATAATATTTACCGCTAGCATTATTGTTGTAAAAAGAGCTATATCTTGCATCCATAAAAATCCAAGCAGCTTCAACATCTCCTGATAACAACATTTCTATAGCAGCTGGATAACCACTAACTGTTTGCGCTCCAACTTCACCTTTTGAAGCATCTGGAGTTGTTGAATTAACAAACTTCATACCATTTTCATCTAATAATACTGATGGATAAACATATCCAGCACCAGAAGATGTTTTTTGTGTTGCACAAATTTTACCAGCTAAATCTTCAATACTATTAATAGCACTGTTTTTAGCAACTATACAAATAGAATTGTAATTGTTT
>JAQUYR010000118.1 GCA_028691715.1 Bacilli bacterium
AGTTTACAAATTTAGATATAAAAAATGGCGCCCCCAATAGGACTTGAACCTATGACCCCATGATTAACAGTCATGTGCTCTAACCAACTGAGCTACGGAGGCACTCACTGTGTAAATTCTATCATAAGGATTTATTAAAATCAAGAAAAATATAAATTTTCCTAAATAGTTTATTTAGAATAAAAAAACTTGAGTAATTACCAACTCAAGTTCATTTATATCAATTTTTTTCGCAAATGACTAGAAATAACATCGACTACAATTACCATAATTATTATAGCATACATAATTGATGCTAGATCACTCCAATGATAATTTGTTGATGCAAATATTAAAGGAGCTCCAATACCACCAGCTGAAACAATTCCAAGGACACTAGCAGTTCGAACATTTATATCAAAACGATATAAAACTGTTGATAAAAAATCAGGTAGTACTTGAGGAAATATTCCATGCCTAATTTTTACAGCTGTACTAGCACCAACGGCATCCAAAGCCTCAATTGGGCCATTATCCATATTTTCTATTGCCTCAGCATAAAGCTTCCCAATCATTCCAACGGAGTGTATTCCAATAACAATTGTTCCTGTTAGGGCTCCTACTCCTGAAACTCTAATCAAAATCAATGCTAATAAGACTTCGGGAAAAGTTCTGATAATTATTAATAAGATTTCTCCTATTTTAGATACTTTTTTACCAACAACATTTCTAGCAGTAATAAATCCAAATGGTATTGCTAGAATAGAAGCAATTATTGTCCCTATGAAAGCAATAGCAATTGTCTGCAAAGTAAGATAGGGAACAGAATATACAAAATTACTTCCTGAGTAACTCTCTCCTCTACCTAATAAGAAATCAAGATTGGGATTTAAAAATCCAGAACCCAAATTTTGCAATCTTTCCCAGTTTATTCCTCTTTTAACATCTATATTAGAAGATAAAAATGAATAAACAATAACACCAATAAAGACGGCAAATATCATTAAATTATAAATCCATTTTTTAGGTCTCTTTTCATAAGCACTCTGTGGAGTTAATCTTTCTGTTGTCATCATTGTAGTTTACCTCTTACATATCTCGTGAACGATTGTAAAATTAAAACAACAACAAAAATTACAATAACAATTGCTCCAACTCGGTCATAATAATGAGCCCCTTCGCTAATAGCTGTGTCAAGTTCAAGGCCTATTCCACCAGCACCAACATATCCTAATATTACTGATCCTCTTACATTAATTTCAAAGGCATAAATAAAATATCCAATAAATATAGGAAGTATTTGTGGTATTACAGCATATCTAAAAGCCTCAATTTTTTTAGCTCCTGTTGATTCCAGAGATTCAAATGGCCCCATATCAACAGTTTCAATAATCTCATAGAGCATTTTAGCCATCAAACCAAAAGTAAAAATCGTCATGGCAACAATACCAGTTAACATACCTATACCAAAGCATATCATAGCGATAACCGCTAAGACATATGTTGGAATGGTTCTTATGAAATTCATTATAAGCTTGACAGGTTGGTATATCCAACCTTTTTTTGATATATTTCTAGCAGCTAATATGGCAAAAGGAATTGCGAGAATTGAACCAAATAGCGTACCTAAGAAACACATATTCAATGTTTCTAGCATTAAAGGAATTACAACCTCTTTTATGTATAGAAACCACCCTGCCCAACTCTTAGTTTTTCCAATATTTGGGCTAAACATTTTTTTTATAATTACTGGAAACTGCTCAAATTTGATAATAATATTTTCTGTTGGGATAAAAAACATAAAACCAACAAAGAGAAGTAAAATTATCAAAACGATAAAAATGGTTTTATTTCTAGGTTTAGATATTGTTTTACCATTGACATTAAATTGCTTTTTCGGAAAAATTTTATCAATAAGTGTCATTTCTTTACTCCCATTCATTATTTGTTTTTTCCTTTATTGTCTATTTCATCTTCAATATCTACATGACCCAGTTTTTCATTTTCTCTAATCGATCTTCCATAAATACTTATTAAAACGTCTTCTGTTACTGCTTTTGATGGCCCATCAAAAACAATCTTTCCCTCTTTAATTCCAATTATTCTTGTAGCGTATTCCAAAGCTAAATCTACATGATGCATATTAGCAACAATGGTAATTCCCATTTCCTTATTTATTCTTTTAAAATCATTCATTACATATATTGTAGTAATAGGATCTAATGAGGCAACTGGCTCATCAGCTAAAATGATGTGTGGTTTTTGGCTCAGAGCTCTAGCTAAAGCCACTCTTTGTTGCTGCCCTCCTGATAATTGATCAGCACGAACAAAAGCTTTTTCTAAGATTCCGACTTTATCCAATGCTTCAAGAGCTATCATTTTATCTTCTACTGGAAAAGCTCCTAATAATGAAGTAATGGTAGAGTGGTAAGCCACTCTACCAGCCAAAACATTATTAATTACTGAAGAACGCTTTACCAAATTAAACGATTGAAAAATCATTCCAATGTTTCTTCTTAGTAGACGCAGTTCCTTACCTTTAACTTTACTAATATCAACATCATTAACATACAACTCACCACGAGTAATTGGATGCATTTTGTTAATAGTTCTCAATAAAGTAGATTTTCCAGCACCTGATAAACCTATTATTGCAACAAATTCACCATCATATATTTCAAGATTAATGTTACTTAATGCTTGAAAACCATTGGGGTATACTTTATCGACATTTATAAATTTTATCATAGTGCTCCTTTTTTATTTAACTTAAAGATTCTTTAAATCTATAGACAGCTCTTTCTCCTTCATAATCAGCATCAGTAGCTTTCATATATCCTGTATGAGAATAAATCTTATAAAGAGCACTATATCCTTCATCTGTTTTTGCAATGTTAATAAAGGCATCTTGAAGGGCATTCTTAACTGAAGTTTTCATTGAACTAACAACAGAAATAGTGTCATTATAAATACCAGTAGACATAGCAATTACTTTTGTGATTTCAAAAATATTCACTTTATCTTCACCAGTATAATCTTTATAATATTTACCACTGTCAGCATTGTTATAGTAAGAACTATATCTTGCATCCATGAAAATCCAAGCAGCTTCAACATCACCTGATAATAACATTTCAATAGCAGCTGGGTAACCACTAACTGTTTGAGCGCCAACTTCACCTTTTGAAGCATCTGGAGTTGTTGAATTAACAAACTTCATACCATTTTCATCTAATAGTACTGATGGATAAACATATCCAGCACCAGAAGATGTTTTTTGTGTTGCACAAATTTTACCAGCTAAATCTTCAATACTATTAATAGCACTGTTTTTAGCAACTATACAAATAGAATTGTAATTGTTT
>JAQUYR010000119.1 GCA_028691715.1 Bacilli bacterium
AATCATATAACGACTGAGTAGCAAAAATATCAATATAGAAACAATTAACACCCTTATCTCTAAGAGATAAATTATAAAAAACATGATGAATTAAACCCGTCTTACCAATACGACGAGGACTAATCAATGATAAATTTCTATCATTTTCCAAAGCCGAAATAATTTTTTCGCATTCACTTTCCCTATCACAAAAATACTTAGGACTAATATATCCTCCAACCAAAAATGGATTATTAATAACAGCCTTCATAACAATTAAATAAATTCAGTTTATAAAACATGAAACATAAAATATGAAATGCAAAGATAAACTTTTTTTCCAATTGTAAGTTTTAAATTTTCACTCTTCACTTTTATCTTTTCACTATAATTACCCCTAACCCCTAAAGGGGAATGACGCAAAGCGGCAAAATCCTGATTCAGACAAACAACAATTTAAAAATTAAAAATTACAATTTAAAAATTAGCTAATAACTTTTTTAATCTCCTGAGCAGATTTTTTGGAGCATACAAGAATATCATTATCCCCCTCCACAACAATCAAATCCTCAACCCCAACAATAGAAACCCTCTTACCATTTGCACTAATAATAATATTATTCTTAGAGTCATACTGTTTTAAAGAAGTACCCTTAACAATATTCCCATTCACATCCCCCTCAAACACCTCCTCCAAAGCAGGATAAGAACCAATATCATTCCAACCAAAATCAGTAGGAATAACCATAGTATTATGATACTTCTCCATAATACCATAGTCGATAGAAACCTTCTCAAACTCCATAAACCATTTCTTTAAATCCATATTCTCAGGATTCATAATCTCAGAGCCCAAAGACTTAATCTCATTCAAAACCCTATAATGATTAGGCATTAAATCCCTAAAAGCAGAAAAAATAGTATTAATATTAAACACAAACATTCCACTATTCCATAAAAATCTACCCGAATCAACATATTGCTTTGCTAAATCAGCATTAGGCTTCTCACAAAAACGGATAACCCTACTCTCTTTACCCACCTGGCAAGAATCCGTCTCCAAATAACCGTAACCAGTTTCAGCCCTATTAGGTTTAATGCCCAAGGTAATAATAGAATCACCCTTAGAAGCAATATTCACAGCCTTAAGTAAAACCTCTCTAAAATTCTCCTCATCCTTAATCAAGTGATCCGAAGCCAACACAATTAAAGTAGAATCCTTAAACCTATTATTAATAACCAAAGAACCAAAACCAATAGCAGCAGCAGTATCCCTAAAAGCAGGCTCAATAATAATATTCTCCTCACTCAACATAGGCAACTCCTCCAAAACGCCCTCAGCCTGAAGAGCATTAGTCCCAACAAAAATCCTATCACCACTAACAATATCCAAAACCCTATCCACAGTCATACGAATTAAACTCCTCTCAGAATCAATCAAACGCAATAACTGCTTAGGACGTCTCTTAGTAGACAAAGGCCAGAACCTCTCCCCAGAACCCCCAGCCATAATCAAAACACATATATTATTTGTCATATATATTACATAGTATAATCTTCAAACATAAAACATGAAACTTTTGCAAAGCAAAACTAAAGCATATCAATCCCAAATTATCTTATTACGAAAAGTACACCAATTTTTAATTGAAGAGAATAAGGTGGAAGAATAAAAACTTGTTTGAGAATAATTATCTTTCAAATTATTATTTATAGTCTCTTTACTTAGATTTTGTGGATAATCTTTTTTAATAATACTGATAATCACCCTCACTACATCATGACCTCTGCATATCTCAAAATCTTTATTTTCATATATAGTATTTCGAAAATCATTAAAATCATTCACAGAAAAATTAGAACAATCACTAATAAAAAGTTGTGCTAAATCATTGTTCAATTGTTCATGAGAATAGCTATCTATTCTATCCAGAAAATCAAATTTCAATTTCCTCTTAAAGTTAAAACCCAAATGAAAAACATCATTAAAGATTCTAAAATAACCTATTTCCTTTGCATAAGATAAGCTTGTATTGAAACTTGCATTATAATTATGATATTGAGAACAAAAAAATGCTTTTACCTCTTCGCACTCAAACATCATCATTTCAATATCCCTATAGTCGGTACGAAATATATTATCCGGCAAAGTATAATTTGAATCGAATCTTGTATAATCAGCATCCCTTATTCCAAAAATCAGACCACCGAATATTCTACTATTCAGCTCAGAAACAATATTTTCAACATTTAAACATCCTTTTTTTGTTAAAGTTTCTGATTTTTGAGAATTGAAAATATGGCAATTCTTTGTAAAAAATTTCGAATAAATTGCCTTATCATAATCATCCTCAACAATAATCCAAACCGTTTTTCTTCCTAAAGGAGAATTTGACGCCAATGGGATGGTAATAAGAGCATATTCTTCTTCAGTAAGAAAATTATTAAGTGAGCGAGACATTGTTGTCATTACTTATCTGATATAAATCTTTAGTTAAATTCCACCTACCATCAATAATTTGAGGAGAATGGGTAGCAATTATAGACTGAATATTTTTCCCTTTAAACACTCTTTCCATATCACTTATAAAAGACAATTGCCACATAACGTGATTAGATAATTCAGGCTCATCAAATAGTATTAACATGCCATTATTTGAATTAAATATCAGTTCAAAAAGCGTAATAACTCTGTGTTGTTCTCCCGAAGACAAGTATTTATTAGAAATAAAAAATCCACTATCTGAAATAAATCTATAGCCAAACTCAGACTTAACTAGAATTTCTTTATTAGAAAACTCACTTTTAGTAATAATATCAATAAATAATTCTATTTTTTCAATAAACTCAATAAATTCATCAATAACTTTTTCATATTCTTGCAAAGTAATAGATAAATAAGCCTTATTATCATCATTAATATCAACAGGAATTTTTATCTCCTCACAAATACCAAACGAAAAAGCTCTACCAAACTTATCATTAAGAATTTCTGCCCTTTTATTATACTCATCAACTAAAATATTCAAATTAGAACTTACTGTAATGGAAGCAATAATTTTACTCTGAGACGCTTGAAATCTCTTACTAAACTCTCTCTTTTTTTCAGTAAGTATATATTTAAGTTTATTAGCATTATCTTCAATTACATACTTTTCAATATGAATTAAATTTTCTGAAAAACACTTTTCAAAAGAAGAAGAAAATAATCTATTATCTTTTATAAACAATACATTTGTTCCGGATAACTGCATCAATAGCTCTCCTTTATCCTTAAATAAACTTTCAATTATCGAAGGATTTTGGATAAGAATATCTAATGAAGAAAAATACTTCTCTCCCTTAGAATCAAACCATAAGTCAT
>JAQUYR010000026.1 GCA_028691715.1 Bacilli bacterium
CCATAAATTATTGCTCCATAATTTATATCCCTAAATTGACTAATAGCAATCAAAGCTGATTGTTCCATTTCAACAATTATTGCTCCCTCTTCTCTTCTTAAATTTATCTTATCAATAGTTTCCCGATAAAAAGCATCAGTTGTCCAAGTTTTCCCAATAATGTAATCGAGATTACAATCATCGAGATATTTCCTAATCTTGTCAACGATTACCTTCTTAACTTCAATCTCCCTTGAGGGTTCAATATAATGATAACTAGTTCCCTCATCTCTGATTGCTGAACTGACAATTATATATTTCCCACAAGTCACTTCCTTGACAAGCGAACCAGCTCCACCACAAAACATAACTCTATCAACCCCTAAAGCAATGGCTTCTTCTAAAATACCACCACAACTAGGTGATCCAATTTTCCCGTGAATGACTAAAATATCATCGTCAACAAATTTATAGTATTCGCTGTCGTTTTCTCCTTTTAGTATTGCAAACAATTTTAATTGTCCTTCTTCAATCAAGTTATTTATAACTTCTTTAAAAAAGCAAATTATTAGCATTGAAGGAAATGGTTTGTTATTGTCCAAAATTTTTCTGACAATTCGCGGATTTATAAAAGCTTCCTTGTTGTCATCAAATTCTAATATTGGAAATTCCTTTTTAATCATCATCAATTCTCTCCGTTTTTTGCCTATGAAGACATTATAACAAATAATTCTTAAAAATTATAGACTTTTATACAAATAAAACTATTTTATGGCCCTTTTTTCTAAAATAAAAAAGCTATCACTTATTTTAATGATAGCCTTTGTTTTAATCTATTTAATCTCGTCTTTTTGTTCAAATCCCAATCGTTTCAATGTTTCAATAACATATGATTCACGATACTCATCTTCTGGTTTTCTATTGTAATATGAATAGAAGAATTCTTCATTTGCTTTTTCATATGAAAGTCCAGATATGAAAGAAATAATTCTAGTACTTCGGTCTATCAATTTTTTATTTGTTGGTAAAACTTGAACCATCCAATTACCCCAAACGCGACCCATCTTTGCCATTGTGGCAGTACTCATAAGATTGAAAGCTAATTTTACCATTAAATGAGGAAGTAAATCCATAATGGTATTAGGTAATTTAACTGGTACTAAAATTTCGTGTTCAGCAATTTTTTCTTCAGGGATATCTCCTAATCTAAAAGCCACACCTTCAGTGAACTTTAAAGAATTCTTTTTAAACCAAGCTACAGCTTGTTTGTTTGCAGATCCATTGATATCAATGCACATTAAACGAGATGGTTTACGAGAATATCTTGATGGATCATCTTCATTACCGATTACATAATCAGTAACTTCGCTTGCTCCTACCTTTGGAAGTTTATTGATTATATCCTGAGCTGCTTTCATTCTCTTGTAATCTTCAGCAGTCCATTCCAGTCCTTTAATTGGACGGCGGAAAACATGTTGCCATGCTACTTCATTTGGATATAATGGATTTTTAATATATGCCCAGCTTATTGGACTGGTATTATCAGTAAATTTTCTAAAAGGAGGCAGAGTGAATGTTGGTTGACGTTCAGTAGTATCAGTCATAATATCAATAAAATACTCACCAGTAACATAGGTCATCAAACCATTATTATTATATGTCTCTGTTTCCAAGTCAACAGCTGAAGCTAATCCTTTTAAAGCCTCGCCACTAGATAGTTGATTTAATAAATCTTGATATGCTTTTGAGTATTCCTGTAATTCTAAAGCCTTGGCACCGATTGCTTCAATTTCTTGAGCAGATAAGTTTTCTTTTAACCAACGCCAAGAAGCAACTTCTAAGGCAGCACCAGCAGCTAATAATTCAACTGTTGTAACTTCCATACGAGTAGATCCAGAAACGGCCATATTACCAACAAATAATGGGATTTTTATGATGTCTTTTCTCTCAAAAACTACTCTAACACGGTCTAAATGCTTGCATAGAATATCCTCGGGGTTGCAAAATAAATAATAAGTTGTACATCCACGTTCAATAGCTTCTAAAACCGAACCATTGATGCTGGCTGACAAACCACATTCAGCTAAACCGACAACAACATCACCAACTCCAACACCAGCTTCAACAACCTGTTGTCTACCAAATGACATATAATCTTCAAAATTTTCAACTGCTCTAACTAAGGCACGATCACCACCAGTCATTAAACTGTCAGTTATCTCACTAATTTCATTCAATTGAACTCTGCGCACTGGTAATTTTTGTCCTAAATCAGACCAGAATTTTCTCCAGGTAGCATCAAGTTGAAGAGCCATTCTACCACTAGCGCCAACACTAGAAAATAAAATCTTCTTCTTATTAACTATAGCATTATAAATATCATCAACAAATCCTTTAAATTCCGGAGTTTCAAAAGCCTTTGCGGTAACTGCTGGAATATCAGCATCAGCTGATAAGATTGTCTTTACACCTTCAGCTGTACTCTTAGCGATTGTAGCACTCAAATTTTTCGTACGAGGGTTTGACTGTTCAGTGGGAATTACTCCTAAATGAAACTGCTTCTCATTTTCCAAGAAATCCTTACTAGCATCTTTGTAATTTTGTATTGTTTTGTAGATCAAGATAAACACTCCTTCATATTTTTATTTTTATTCCTAAAACCGATTTATTATATCACATATCCTATTTTTTGACAATATAAATTGCGTTTTCATTTGTCTTAAATATTAATTCATCACTTATTGTTTTTTACTAACAAATATGACTTATATTCCTGAAGATGTTTTTCAACTTCATCTCTAGAAGGAATACTTGGCATAACATAATCCCGAGAAACACTTATTCCAGCAGCCACTATTGCAAATAGACTGGCATCAAATAGACTAGACCCTTCACCTATTTTAACAGCTAGGGCCCCATTAAAGACATCTCCTGCTCCTGTTGTATCAACTGTTTTTAGATTATAGGAAGGAAGATGGAGAACTTTTTTGTTTTCTAATAAAAGAATTCCTTTTTCTCCTAGAGTAACAATCATCTTATCCCTTCCGAGAGTGGGTAATATCTCTATTAGTTGCGAAATGTTTATTTTATCATCAAGATTAAACAATTTTTTTACTTCCTGAAAATTCGGTGTCAACAACCAAGTTTTATCAAATGTTTCTTTATTGTATAAAATTGCTGGTGCGGGATTGAGAATTATTCTTTTCTTTTTTTCAAAAGCAAAATTGATTATTTCAAAAACAATATCTAGAGGTGTTTCTAATTGTAAAAGCACAATATCACAGCTTTCAATGCTGTGCTTTAATTCCTCTAAATCATCAATATCGATTTGAGAACTAGCTCCAGGATAAACCGTTACTTGATTTTCCCCTTTTTTATTGCGAATAATTGTAGCCAGTGCTGTTTTAAAGGGTTTTCTAAGCAATTGATAATTAATTTTTTCATCATACAAAAAATCATCACATAGTTTACCATAGATATCATCGCCAATTGCCCCCACAAAAAATGGTTCTCCACCCAATCTTTTTATGGTTACTGCCTGATTAAATCCTTTGCCTCCAACCTCTTCATGAATAGACTGGGCTTTCAGTGTTTCCTCTTGTTTGTGGAAATGGTCAACCTTTAAGAAAATAGACTGACCACAAAGTCCTATAATAACAATTTTTGGTTTTTTCATCATATTCTTCACCGACTAAATTATACTATTCTTTATTTATATTTACAAGCAATAAAAAGATAGGGATCAAATATATCCCTATCATCAACTACTTTCTTTTACCGTCTAAATGCATTATAGCATCATACATTTCTGGTCGACGATCTCTGAACACTCCCCAGTAACGGCGTTTTTTGTTTATTTCTGTTAAATCAAACTCACTGATTAAATAACCCTCTTCTTCGCGATTTAAACTACCTATTATTTCTCCCTCAGGATTACTGATAAAAGAAGAACCATAGAAAGTCATTGAAGAATTATCCTGAATTTCGGTACCAACACGATTTGAAGCGACAACAGGTATGATATTAGCTGCTGCATGCCCTCTCATAACATTTTGCCAATGTTTCATGCTATCTGTCGGTAGAATTGGCTCACTGCCAATAGCCGTTGGGAATAATAGAATCTCTGCTCCCATCAAAGCTAAACATCTAGCGGTTTCTGGGAACCATTGATCCCAACATATTCCAAGACCAACTCTACCAAACTTTGTATTGAAAACTTTAAATCCAGTATCGCCAGGAGAAAAATAGAATTTTTCTTCATAGCAAGTACCAGTAGGGATATGCGTTTTTCGATAAATTCCTAGGTTTGTTCCATCAGCATCAATAAAAGCTACAGAATTAAAATAATTATTTCCTGCTTTTTCAAAAAAGCTAAGCGGAATGACAACCCTATTTTCTTTAGCAACTTCTTGAAACTCCTCAATGAATTTAGAGGTTTCTACCTCCTCTGCTAGATCAAAATGTTTATAATCCTCTGTCTGGCAAAAATATGGAGTTTTGAATAGTTCTTGTAATAAAACGATATTGGCACCGTTTTTAGCGCATTCAATGACCATCTCTTTAGCTTTCTTAATATTATTCTCGATATCCCATGTTATCTTCATCTGGGTTGCCGCTACTTTGATTTTCATATTGATCTCCCCTTCTATAATTTAGTTGGTATTTGCATAGTAATACAGTGAATATTTCCTCCGCCTAGAAGAATTTCTCTGGTATTTATTTGGATTATTTCCTTTTCAGGATAGTTCAATTTAATTATTTCATAGGCAATTTTATCCTCTGGCACTCCAAATCCTGGTAAAATAACATATGAATCAGATTGATAAAAATTCACATAACTTGCTGAAAGTCTTGAATTACCCGGACGTTCTTTACTGGTATGATTACTGTTATCAATTCCTTTAGCTTCTTCCTCGGTCATATATAGAGGCTTAGGTAAAGGTATTTTAACAATTTCAAATCTTCTTCCCTTAGAATCAGTTGTTTCGCTTAGAGTATTATAGGCATCAACACACATTTCATACTGAGGATCATCAACATCATCACACCAAGAAAGAGCGATTTTTCCAGGAGCTAAGAAGCATGCCATATTATCAATATGTTCATTTGTTTCATCAAGGTAAATACCATTCTTTAACCAAATTACTTTTTCAACATTCAAGTGTTCTTTAAGAATATTCTCAATTTCATCTTTTGTAAGGGTTGGATTTCGGCCTTCACTCAACAGGCAAGCCTCAGTTGTAAGGCAAGTTCCTTCACCATCAAAATGAACACTTCCTCCTTCAAGGATGAAGCCTTTGTTTAAATAATAAGAAAATCCTAATTTCTCGCAAACCTTTTTTGCTAGGGCGTCATCAAAATCCCAATTTGTATATAAGCCATCAACATTTCCACCCCAAGCATTAAAACCAAAATCAATGCCTCTGATTTCTTTTTCATTGACTACAAATATTGGCATGTTATCTCTAGCCCAAGCATCATTATATTCAATCTTAAGCATTCTAACATTTTTCATTCTGAATTCTTTAGAAGCCTTAGTATAGATTGTTGGATCAATTCCTAGATACACTGGTTCATATTGAGCAATCGTCTCAATTATTTGTTTTAGATTAGCTCTGGCATTTGCCCCAGCATTTCTCCAGGTATCTTTTCGATATGGAAGCAGAGTAAGTGTAGCTAGATGTTTTCTTCCCTCAAATGGAACACTGAAACCATCTTCTCTTGGTGTTGTTAATATTTTTGAATAATATCCTTCAATCTTCCTCTGATATCTTGAATAATTTATCCAAGATTTTTGGTCGATTACTGAAACACTGCCATCATCATAATCGCTTAAGATAGTTGAACCTGTTCCCTTATAATATTCTATTCTTCTGACCAACTCTTCGGTGAAAACCTCTCCTGGAACTACTAGGGGAATTCCTGGAGGATATACCATAATTGATTCCTTCGATATCTCATCAATAGCATTTGCCAGCATTACTCTTTTTGTAGCAGCATGATATGCTGTACGTGGTCTTAATAGAGCAATTGGAAACTCAATATTAAAATGGTGGCGCGGATAATTCATTGCTCCAACATAGTATTCCTTTGATATCTCTTTTAAAGCATTTACAAGATTATCAACATGTTCTTTTTTTGTTCCAATACCACTAATTCCTAAGACAACATATGTCTCAGCAAGTTCCATCTGGATTTTGTATTTATCTTTTAATATATTATATAGTTCAAAACCAGTGAGTTTGATCATATCGAGTTCAATAACTAGCTTGGTCTCATCATAATCATAACATCCCTTGTTAACGAAATGTTCTTTTCCTCTGGGCTTGAATCCGGGAATTTTTTCAATTTCCTCACGGGCGTAATTAGCAAAGTCTATCGCTCTATCAATAGCTTCTTTTCCTTCAACAGCCATAAACTTTCTAGCGGCATCCAAGCTGGCGATTAATATAGATGATGGACTGGTTGTACTGATAGCATTAAGGGTTTTACGAATACTATAATCAGAAACACGATTACCTTTCCTAAGGAGAACTGATGATTGAGTAAGTGAACCACCCATCTTATGAATACTGACAGCACTCATATCCGCACCACATTCCATCGCACTCAGGGGAGCCTTATCAGAAAAGCCAAAATGAGCACCATGAGCTTCATCCACTAGACAAATCATTGAGTGTTCATGAGCCAAATCAACAATTTTTTGAAGTTCACCAACCGCTCCAAAATAAGTTGGATTAATAACAAATATCGCTTTAGCACTGGGATGCTTTCTAATTGTTCTTCGATAATCTTCAAATGTTGGTTGATTAGCGATTTCTAAATCAGAATCCAATTCTGGCATAACAAAGACAGGCATAGCTCCACTTAAAATCAATCCATTTATAACTGACTTATGGCAATTTCTTGGAACAATAATTCTATCATTCGCCTTACATGTTGCCATAATCATAGCAATAATTCCACTACTTGTACCATTCAAAAGAAAAAATGCCTGATCAGCTCCGTAAGCATCAGCCATTAAAGCCTCCGCTTCTTTAATTACTCCAACAGGACGATTCAGATTATCCAGTCCTCTAGGGGCATTGACATCAGCCTTATAGACTATTTGCCCAATATAACGACTGAAGTCGTTCTCAACATTTCCCATATGGTGACCTGGCACATCAAAGGGTGATATTCCTTCTTCCATATATTTTTTTAACGCATCTAAATATGGCGTTTTATTCTGATCTAATTGTGCCAACTCTGTACCTCACTTCATATCATTTTTAACGCATAAATTGTATACTAATTAAACAATTAATGCAATACATTTTTTGTTTTTTTAATTATCATTTTATTTGGTAATTTAAAGGCTTGTTTTTATTGCAAAAAATTGATAAGATAATTTAAAGGAGATTCCTATGATTGATATATATTATAACATTTTAACACGAATAAAACAAATCAACTTTAATAGCCTATGGCAGAATTTTACTTTATGTCCAATAATTTTATATAATAATGATGAAGCTTTTTTAAATGGTGAAAGAATCGCGCGTTTAGAAACCTTTCATGGAAACACTGCTATCAAGTATAACGATGAATATGTCGCTATCTGGGATGTTGAAAACTCATCTATTGATGATTATGATATTTTTACTTCTAAAATAATTCATGAAATGTTTCATGCTTTTCAAATGAGAAATGAAGAAACGCGTTTTGCTAATGAAATTATTGGAATGGCATATAATTATGATCCCCTGAATATAACAATTAAATCAAAAGAAAATATACTCTTAATATCTTTATACCAATCTTATGATGAAGAAAAATACAATCAATTCCTTCAATATCGATTGTTAAGAGAAAAAATGTTTCCCGAAGAATTTAATTATGAAATGCATATTGAAGTTATTGAAGGAATGGCAGAATTTGTTGAATTAAAATCGTTAAAATTTTTGAATGAGAATAAATACGAAATCACTCTCAAGAACCTTTTAGAAACGATCAATGATTCCCAAAAAATTATCAAAATACGAGAGATGGCTTATCATTCCTCTTCTATTTTGTTAACAATTTTGGATAAAAATAATCATTCATTTGACCATATAGTTGGCAAAGAAAAAAGGACTATTTTTAGTATGTTAAATCATCCAAAGAAGCATGATAATATCAGCATTATTATTGATGAAGAAATTGAGAAAGCAATAGCAAATTTTATCTCTGAAAGGAAATTATTGATTAGTAATCTAATCAAAAAAGAACCAATAAAAGAAGGAATATTTCCTATTTGTGCTTTTGATCCGATGAATTCTTTTATCATAGATGATCTAATGCACGTCAATAATTTTATCGGTTTTCTTGAAGATGGTATCCCTGTTTATCTGAATGGAGAAATGGTTTTAGAAATAAATAAAAGTTTTCAAATTCTTAAAATATATAAATAAAAACCTGCAAATGAAATGCAGGTTTTTTATATCCTATTAACCCCTGTTTTTCTAGCAGCATCACTAACAGCTAAAGCGACAGCCTTACACACTCGGGGATCAAAAGCCTCAGGTATTATATTCTCACAATTAAGTTCCTCATCAGGTATTATATTAGCAATGGCATAAGCTGCAGCTAACTTCATTTCATCATTTATATCCTTTGCTCTAACATCAAAAGCACCTCTAAATACTCCTGGAAAAGCTAATACATTATTGATTTGATTTGGATAATCGCTTCTTCCAGTTGCCACTATATAAGCACCACCTGCCTTGGCATCTTCGGGATATATCTCAGGTGTTGGGTTAGCACAGGCAAAGACTATGGCTTTATCAGCCATTGACTTAACCATTTCAATACTTAGAGCATTAGGACCAGAAACACCAATAAAAATATCGGCACCTTTAATAACATCCTGAAGAAGACCTGTCTGGTTTTCTAAATTGGTTATTTTTGCCATCTCTTCTTTGTTTGAATCCATGCCTTCTTTTTTACCCTTATATATTGCTCCAAACTTATCGCACAATATAATATTCTTATATCCAGCAATGAGTAATAGTCTTGTTATTGATGTTCCTGCTGCTCCTGCTCCATTTACGATTATCTTTACTTCTTCTTTCTGCTTATTTACAACTTTCAAGGCATTGGTAATACCAGCAAGAGTGATGATTGCCGTTCCATGTTGATCATCATGGAAAACAGGGATATCACAAATTTCTTTTAACCTTTTCTCTACTTCAAAACATCTTGGAGCGGAAATATCTTCAAGATTAATTCCTCCAAAACTTCCCGAAATCAAGTATATCGTTCTCACTATATCATCAACATTTTTGCTCTTAATACAAAGAGGAAAAGCATCTACCCCTCCAAATGCTTTAAAGAGAGCGGCCTTACCCTCCATTACGGGCATTCCCGCTTCTGGACCGATATCACCTAAACCCAAAACTGCTGTTCCATCAGTTACCACTAAACACATATTCCACCTTCTGGTTAAGTCATAAGATTTATTAATATCTTTTTGAATTTCTAGGCACGGGGTAGCAACACCTGGGGTGTAAGCTAGAGCTAGATCTTCTCTATTTGACACCGATACAGTAGCAACTACTTCGATTTTTCCGCGTTTTTGATAGTGTAATTCTAAACTTCTTTCGGAAATTGTCCCTTTATTTTCTTCTTTATCTTTTTTAAACATCTTTCTGATAAAACTAAATTCACCAACAATACAAAAGCCCATCTTTTGATACATATCTTTAGGTGTATCATCAGCATCAGCTGTTAATAATACTTTCTGACGATTTTTAGATAATTGCTCTGAAATTGCTCGTTTTAGTAAAGTCGATCCATATCCCTTTTTTTGATATTCATCAAGAATTACAAAATCCTCAGCAACAATATAATTTTTTATGCATGTAATCTCTAAATGACCAACTACTATATCCTTCCAATAAGCTAAATAGTAACTAACCTTAGCATTCTTTTCTAAGACTACTTGAGCAATCCTTTGGGAATTGCTTAAAGCATATTCCTCACCAAAGCAAACAGTAGTATTATATAATATTTTAATCAGATCATCCTTTTCTTTGGATGTAACCTTCTTCACTGTGATATCTGATACTTCTTTTAGATTGTTTATAAAAGAGATATCAGCTTCACAATAAAGACATTTTTCTATCTCTTCATGAGGATTAATCACATCAAATCTTTTACTATCAATAGGTCCTTCAACCTTATATTGGGCAAAATCAAATCCCTCTTTTTTTCTTCTTTCACAATAGTTTAAAATGTCATCAGAAGTATAACTATCATCAATAAAATTAATGAAGTTATGCATATATTTACCAGGAATATTTTCATCACTATAGATTAGATGATTCCCCTCTTTCTCCTCTTTAACGCCAAATGCTAATATATATTCTCTTTCAGCTTCAATTAATCTTTTCATATATACCTCTTTCATCATATAAAATGGTGCTGGGGGCGGGACTCGAACCCACGACTTGCGCATTACGAGTGCGCTACTCTACCAACTGAGTTACTCCAGCATATTTTTTATTCCTAGAATATTTTAACACTTTTTACTAGATAAATAAAGACTATGTTTTAATATTAAGCATATTATTTGACAAATACTCTTTTGTAATATAGAATTAAATAAATAGAACAAAGGAGGTTTGTCTATGAACATATATGATATTACAGTAAAAGATATGAATAATGTTGATGTATCCCTTGAAGAATACCGAGGAAAAGTTTTATTGATAGTGAATACAGCAACTGGTTGCGGATTTACCCCACAATATGCAGGATTACAAAATCTATATAATAAATATAATAAACAAGGATTTGAAGTTCTTGATTTCCCTTGTAATCAATTTGCTGGTCAAGCACCAGGAACAGAGGCAGAAATTGATAATTTTTGTACTTTGAATTATGGAACTACCTTCCCTAGATTTGCTAAAATTAAAGTAAATGGAAAGGATGAGTCTCCTCTTTATAGTTTTTTAAAAAAAGAGAAAAAAGGAGCATTGGGAGCTGCCATTAAATGGAATTTCACAAAATTCTTAATCGATAGAGAAGGTAATGTTGTTGAACGTTTTGCTCCTGCTGATAAACCTGAATCATTTGAAAAAAACATTGTAGCTCTATTATAGAAAAGAGGAAAATTATGAAAAGAAAATTTAATTATGAAATTTTAAACGTTATTAAAGAAAGATGGTCTCCACGGGCATTTTCAAATGAAAAAATATCTCGTGAAGAAATACTACCATTGATTGAAGCAGCAAGGTTTGCTCCTTCTTGCTTCAATGAACAGCCATGGCGTTTTATCATTGCTGATCAGGAAGAAACACTTAAGAAGATGCAATCAATTTTAGCACCAGCCAATCAATTATGGGCCAACAAGGCTCCAGCTCTAATTCTGATCCTAGCAAAAAAAACTTTCAGTCTTAATGGCAAAGATAACTATTGGCATATGTTTGATTCGGGAACTGCTTGGGGTTTTCTGTCTCTAGAAGCACAAAAAAGAGGTTTGATTACTCATGCAATGGGAGGATTTGATATGGATAAAGCCAGAAAAGTATTTAATATCCCTAGTGATTTAGAGATTATCACTATTGTGGCTGTTGGTAAATATGGAAATAAAGATGATCTTATTCCCGATTTACAGATTCGTGAACATCCAGATGTCAGAATGGATATCGATAAATTGTTACTAAAATAAAATAAACACTCATCGAAAAATGAGTGTTTTTTATTTTACTTACTAGTTAAAACCCTCTTTCGAGGGTAAGATTTAAATTATGCGAATACTGTAGGTTTGCCATATAGGATAATAGTAATGATATCTACAATCCAAAGAATTGCAAAACCTAACACAATCCACAATATACCAGCGATTAAATGACCCTTACAAATACGATAAATTCCATAAACTACACCATCAATTCCTGGTAATGCTAAAATAACTTTAAGCACTAATGGTAATTCATCAATAGCCTTAACAAAACTGTTTGTTGCTTTTGCCATATTTAAATCTCCTTTCACATCCTAATTATAACACATAAATCTTTTTATTAAAATACTAACTTTTATTTTTATATTTTTCAATAATACTAATTGGATGCATTGTTTTTGTTGATACATCTTCTATTGTCATCCCTTGTTTTAGAAGGCGGAGAATCACCGTTTTCATGCTCTCGCCAATTTCAATAATATTTTTGTCAGGATCATAAATTCTTATAACCCTTTGACCCCAAGAATATTCTTTCAAGGGATGAACCAAAACGACATGAGGATATTTATTCAAGTGTAAAAGGAATTCATCCAAATCTTCAACTTCAAAATACAGTTCAAAGTCATTAGCGCCATTGATAATTTCTTCTTCTTTCCTATCAATGAATTTTGACCAAAGTGCTTTTTGTTGAATCGAAAATCCTCCAGTAAAAGTAACATTCTCTCCAAAATCCATCACTATTTTTCGCAAGAGAACATCTCTATAGAATTTTTTTGCTACATCTATATCCCTTACGACTACCAGGGGAGCTACATATTTTATTTTCATTTTTTCTCCTAGTACTTAATATAGATAAGTGAATCACCTTTTTCTAGGGTGATTTTCTTTTGCTCATCAAGGTTACTACATAAATACTCTATCTTATCATCACGAATTAAACCAATAAGCATTAATTTCTTATTAAAACTTTTGTAAAAGCTATTGATTAATTCAGCTTTTGTTGAGAAAGTGAGATCTTGTTCAAGGCTAAGAAGGTGTTCAATAAGATCAACATCAATATCAAACACATCTCCTCCCTCAGCAGTATCTACAGTTAGAAGTCCTTCAAAAAACTTCAGGGAATTGGCATTAAGGGCTAATTGTGTCAACAATAAGCTCATCATTTTATTACTGATTATAGCATTCTCAATATCAAAGTCCTTAACACTGTTTAAGTTTCTAGAATCTAGAAGTTCAGTTACAAAGGACATATTTTCACGTTTTGGAAATGTTGCCTGTAGATCGATTAGAGTTACAAATACATTGGCATCGTAACTATCACCAGAAACAGCATCATCACTCAAAACAAGAACCTTTTTTTTGCCAGGAGTTCTTTTAATCTCCCCTATCAATTTGCTGATGTCATTCTTACTAAATGTTCTCAAAGAGAAGACATTGCTATTATTCTTCTCGTAGAGACTTAAGTTTTCAAGAACATATTTACTCTTTGAATTATTACCGATGACAAAGACAGTATATTTCTCTTCAAAAATCTTCTCAACAGTTTTTAATTCTCTAGCAGTAGTATATTTAGTCTCGCGCTTAGAAACCAAAGTCTTTTCATCCTCAGTCAAGACAAATAAATTTCCCAAATTAATGATTGGAATTCCATTATCATACGAAGCCAAGTAATTTTCCACACTGATATTTTTATATGAGTAGAATTCATAGCCTTCAAAAGAGAAGAAATCATAATATATCTGAGCGAGTGCTGGATTAATAACTGCTTGTCCAATTATTTGTCCTAACTTCCTCTTTGAAGATATCGGAATTACTGTCTTATTCTTCAATGTATCAACAGTGTAAGACATACTCTCAATCTTGCTACTTGTTGTATCATCTTCAACCTCAACAACAATGTTGCAATCATGTGATATATCAAAGTTTCCTAGAGCTAAAACCAACTTTAAAGAATATAAATCGGAGTTAGAGATATTGATATCATCTCCCACTTCCATATCTTCGCGTGACATAATAATAATATTAGAAGCTTTTTCAATTGAGATATCGCTTAAATTACCATGTAAAAGGGGATTTCCTTCCTTTACTATTAAATTAATCTTAAATTTCTCATTATCTATCTTAGCTATACTTAATAAAGAATTAATTTCCTCAGAAACATAATCCTTATTTTTATCTGATAAAACTAAAACAGTTCCCTGGTATTTTTTTGTCATTAAGTTGAAAACAACATCAGGACCTTTGCTATTCCAATTTAGAATGACAAAGTGATTGCTCATGTTTATTTTTCCCTTGGCATGTGATTTTTTATCGATATAAGCTCTTAGGGCTGTTGTCAGAGTTGCAATAATTGCCCCAGAAAATAAAATCATTTCAATAGCAATAACTAAAGCACAAAGAATAACTAAACTGATATTGCCACTGTCAATAACAGAAATTATGGAGGTTGGTGTTAACATCCATTTTAGACTACCGAAAGCAAAAGCTTCTATAAAATTATCAAATAATCCTGGATTATCATCAATAGCATTGGCTACTATCGCTGATACAATAAGAACTATTAAATTGATGACTAATAGAGTCAAAATCGTTGTATACAAAGGTTTTTGGTAAGTTTTTATTGTTAATTTTGATTTTATTTTTAAAAATAATGATTTTAGCTTTTTCATATTTCCTCCAGATAAAAGCACTTACACATAATTATAGCATATATTTTTTTCATATTAAAGAAAAAAATATCGTCATTATCTAAATATTTTTGATATAAACGTCCATCTGTACAGGGGATTTACATTTTTGATGAAATGTGGTATAATATAATATAGATTAAATTAGTATGAACCCCTTTGATGATGCTATTTTTAACTAATAGGAATAGACTCATGGTAATTTAAATTCTATTTGAAAGGAGAACAAAATGAATATTTTAGCATTTACAAAACCAAAAAATGAAGTCGTTTTTGTTTATAACGATGAAACTGTTAAGGAAGTACTTGATAAATTAGAAAATCATCGTTTTACATCTGTACCTATTTTAGATAGAGAAGGTAACTATGTTGGAACTATAACTGAAGGAGACTTATTATGGGGAATAAAAAGAATTGCAAACTTTAATATTACCTTGGCTGAAGAACTGCCTTTATCCAAAATCCCTCGCTTTAGGGACTATGTTACCATCAATATAGATGCTAATATGGATGAATTAATTTCTAAGGCAACAACCGAGAATTTTATTCCTGTAGTGGATAGTCACAATCTATTTATTGGAATTGTTACAAGAAAAAGCATTATAAATTATTTTCTTGAACACAATTTTATCGTCCTTTAAATAAAATAAATAAAG
>JAQUYR010000120.1 GCA_028691715.1 Bacilli bacterium
TTTTATTAAATTGCTTATTTGATCGGCAACTGATAATATCATAGTTTGCCTCCTTTTAAAATATTTTTATACTACAAAGATTAGTAATATTGCTACTACTAGCGCATAAATACCAGTACTCTCAGAAACAGCTTGACCAACAAGCATCAACGTTCTTATTTTACCAATCATCTCTGGCTGGCGAGAGGCTGCTTCAACAGCTTTACCAGCGGCATAACCTTCACCAATACCGGGACCAAATCCTGCTATCATCGCAATACCAGCTCCAAGGCAGGCCATACCTTTAACGAAAAACTCATTGTAAATAGCTGTATCAGCTAAAATTGTTAATATGCTCATATTCTCCTCCTAATTTTTTATTCAAAATTTTCTATTTCATCTTCCGGAAGTTTATTGGAAATATAAACTGCCGTTAACATACAAAATACTAATGTCTGTAATACTCCAAAAGCTATATCAAACAAAGCATGAAATGCTGGAGTAACCAAAACTGCAAAACCACCTAAAAAACTATATAATAAAGTAGTAATAATAGCTCCACTTAAGATATTACCAAACAAACGAAACGATAAACTTAATACTGAAGAAAGTTCACTGATTAAGTTTATTGGTAACAATAGAGGAATTGGTTCTGTAAATCCTTTTAAGTGACCTAGTAATCCCTGACTTTTTACTCCATACACCTGAACCAAAGAAAAAGTAATCAGAGCCATGGTAAAGGTGACTGTCAGACTAGTTGTTGGTGGTGTGAACCCAAACAACCCCGATATATTAGCCGTAAAAAGAAACATTGCCAGGGTGATAAAGTAAGGCGCTAACGAACGCCAACGCTTTCCAATAGTGTTCTTGGTGAAATCATTCATCATGCCAACAAAGCTTTCTGCTAAAGCGACTATTCCTTTAGGCGGTTCCTCAGCACTATACTTTTTCATCTTTATTCTGATGAAGATGATCAGTAATAGAAGAAATAATGTCACCCATATTGTCGCTTGAACCTGGCTAGTCAGTCCCTGATAAAACTCAATTATGGCTTTCATCTTTTGCTTCGCCTTCTTTAACTTCCTCTTGAGAAGAGACCTTCTTCTTTTTCAAGAAAAGTGGTTCATAAATAAAGTATTTAAAGTATATCATTATCTTCACTGAAAAGAAACCACACGCTGTAGCGATGACATCAAGATGTAAAGGTTTATCCTTATGGAAGTAATAACTAACTCCTGCTAAGGCAAGAATAACAAAATAAATCAAATACTTTGAAATATTATTCTTTATTAATTCTCTTTTTTTATCTGTCTCATCATATTTAAAGATTTTATCTACTGTCCTAACAGTCATTGAAAAACATAATAAATTAGTAGCCACTCCTAAAAGAAAACTAAGAGGTAGCACCCATTTAAATGTTATTAATAGCAAGATTAAAGCAACAACAGCAGCATAAATCCATACATATAAAATAATGGTTCTTTCAACATTTTCATTATTTTTCTTAATATTCATATTATAACCTCATCATCGTTCTAAAGAAATTCCAACAAGCAATCAGTGTAAATAGAATTATACCGATTATTGTAAAGAAATTCTTATCAAATTTATTATCGAGATAGGTGCCTAATAATACCCCGATGAGAATGGTAGTCACTAATTCTAAGGCCATTCCCGATACTTTTGCGAAGGCCTTAAAGGATTTATATTTATCCTTAGGATCTTCACCTTGCATTATTTTGTACCATATAACCTATCACCACAGTCACCAAGACCAGGGATAATATATCCTTTGTCATTTAATTTTTCATCAAGAGCGGCCAAAAAGATATCAACATCAGGATGGGCTTCTTGAACTCGTTTTACACCTTCAGGGGCACCAACGAGACCAACATAACTAATATTTTTAACTCCTCGTGATTTCAAAACATCAATAGCATGAACTACACTTCCACCAGTTGCTAGCATTGGATCGACCAATAAAACTACTGCCTCCGTGATAATGCTAGGAAATTTCGCATAATACTCTTTTGGTTCTAATGTTTCTTCATCGCGATACAAACCGATGTGTCCAACTTTAGCTGTTGGAATCAAAGCGGTAATACCATCAACCATTCCTAATCCTGCTCTCAAAATGGGAACAACTACTACTTCCTTAGCCAATATATACGTTTTAGCAATACCAACAGGAGTCTTAACTTCAACTTCCTTTGTTGGTAATTCTCTTGTAACTTCATAAGCCATTAACATACCTATCTCAGATACGGTTTGACGGAAGTCCTTAGTTCCTGTCTTTTCATCGCGAATCAACGCCAATTTGTGATCAATTAAAGGGTGATCAAGTATTACCAGTTTTCCATTCATCTTTCATCTACCTCGTTTATCATATTTACTCGTCTTGAGTGTCTATCTCCCAGGAATTCTTCTTCTAAAAATATTAATACGAACTTTAAAGCGTCTTCCAAAGAAGTGTACTTCGCTCCTAAGCAGATGATATTGCTGTCGTTATGCTGTCTACTCAGTTTAGCAGCGTCTTCATTAGAGATCAAAGCTGCTCTGATACCACGAAATTTATTGGCCATAATTGACATTCCAATACCTGTTGTACAGATGAGTATTCCTTTTTCAGATGTTTGACTTTGAAGATCACGGACTACCTTTTTAGCATACACTGGGTAATCAACACTTTCCAAGTTATAACAGCCTCTATCAATCACTTCATATCCTTTTTCTTTTAAGGAATCAACCAATTTCTCTTTTAGTTGAAAACCTCCATGGTCACTTCCAATACTAATAGTCATAGAAAATCCTCCTTGAAATATTATAACATAAAATAAACATAATTTCTACATCTAAAACTAATATTTAAAAATCATTTCTGTTGATGCAGGCATTAAATGACAAAGTAATGTTCTTCTGTCGCCTGATAACTGATACACATCTCATATGAATTTTACCAAACAAAAAAGCGATAACAAGTAATATCAAAATATCACATATTATCGCTTATTTTCTATTCATAAGTTGCTAAAACTTCACTCAATAATTTTGGATTATCCGTCATAATGGCATCAACCTTCATATCGACTAACATTCTGATATCTTCTTCAGTATTGATTGTCCAAAACTGAACAGCAATATTTCTTAAATGAGCACGATCGATATAATTCTGTTTAGCCAGCTTTATCTTGATTCCCTTTAATTCATAGGAAATAGGAATTTGCAAGCAAACAAAAGG
>JAQUYR010000121.1 GCA_028691715.1 Bacilli bacterium
CTACCTTCACTACCCTGATATTTTTCCAAAAGAACTACTTTTTCAACAGGAATAAATAGTTCCATATTTTCATACTGTAGTTTGATATAGTCATTTTTTATATTATTTAATTCAACCGTTTTAATTCCGGTGTAGCGGCCAATTCCATAATCGTAGTGAACGACATAATCCCCTATCTCTAAATCCTCTTTAGAATTTATAGCAACAATGTTTTGAGAAACACTGCGATATTTGGTCTTTTTGTGAAGAGCATGTTTGAATATTTCTGTGTCAGTTATTACTTCGATATCGTTATAAAAACCATATCCTAGAGCATTCTTAGATATCACCAGATTTACAGCTGATCTTTTCAGAGAATTAATATCCTCAAGAATAGTAAATTTGATATCTTTTTCACCGAAAACTTCGGCTAATAAATCTATTTTTTCTTTGTTTTCTAGAGCAAGGAGATAAGTTTTATTGGTATTTATTTTGATATCTTCGCAAAGATTTAAAATATCGTTTTGATAATTCACTATTAAATAACCATTGAAGTCAAAAATTTTATCAAGTCTAACAGCCTTCAGTGTTTTCTTAAATTCGCTTGTATGTACTTGTTTATTGACATTGTAAAAGATGTTATTATAGTCAAAAAAATAGAATAGATTCAATTTCTTGGGTATTTTGATGGAATCTAGATAGTTATCTAAATCATTTGTCAATTGAAGATAGCTTTCTTCAAGCTTTTGAAGGTCATCATAGAATACAATTTTGTCATCAAGATAGTCTAAAAGACCAACAAAATCATCATCGATATAGCGGATATATTTTGTCAGTCTTTCAATATTGTTAAAGCTAAGAAGATCATCCATATCTTTTTCAACAAAACTGGGGATAAAATCGCAGTCGCTGATTATTTTTTCACGAATAGATTGAGGGTCTTTTTCGATAATTATTTCGTTCAATGGGTATATTTCAAAATAATCAATTTTTTCGGTTGTTTTTTGGGAAGAAACATCAAAATACTTTATTGTTTCAATTTCAATATCAAAAAGGTTTATTCTGATAGGTTTTGAATAACCACTAGAAAAGACATCAATTACTTCTCCACGAACGCTAAACTCTCCACTTGAATTGGTAGTTGCCGTACGAGTATATCCCATTTTAATAAGATTATTAATAAAAAATTCAGGAATTAATTGGTTGTTTGTCTTTAATCGAATAATAGAGTTCTTAAATGAATCCCTGTTACCTAATGGTCTTAGTAAAGCGGCCGTATGAGTAACGATTATTTTCTTCTCATTATTAGCAATACTTTTTAAGGTGTTCAATCGTTCAATTTTAAATTCATTACTGATGGCAGCTAGTTCCAGTGATAAAAATTCGTCAACAACAAAAAGATTGACATTATCTTGTCCAGCTAAACGGCAAAAAGCCTCATAAGCAATATTGGCTTTATAGACATTACTAGCAACATAAATGACAAAAGAACCACTTTTTATATAAGTGGCATAGGTCAAAAGGTAGTTATGATTGGAAGAAACACCAGTTAAGAAGTAGTTGAAATTTTCTTTTTTCGCATCATCAAGGAAAGCAGCAACGGTTTTATTTTTAATGAACAAATCTATAATGTTATTCATTTTTGTTATACCTGCTCATAAAATTTTCAAAAGTTTCAAAAAGGAATGATTTGATAATTTCACCAGCTTTATCCAATGTTAAAGCGATAGTAATCTCATCTCCTTTAGAAAATTTACCCAAAACATAATCAACAGCTTCGCCATGAACAGGTTGATCTATTCCGATGCGTAAACGTTTAATGTCCTGTGTTTGAAGAATTTCAATAATATTTTTCATTCCTTTTTGACCACCGCTTGATCCACAAGACCTGATCCTGATTTTTCCAACTGGTAAGTCTAAATCATCATAAACTACTAAAATATCATGGATATCAATATCATAATACTTTCTGACTAAATTAACAGCTTCTCCAGAAAGATTCATAAAGGTTTGTGGTTTCATAACGATTATTTTTTCTTCATTGATTGTTAGAAAAGCAATTTCTGATTTCAATGATTTATTCAAAGAAAAGCGTTCGTTATTATCTTTGACTAAATGATCAACAAACATAAATCCGATGTTGTGTCTAGTTTTTTTGTATTTTAAACCGGGATTTCCTAATCCTACTATTAATTTCATATGTACTCCTTGTAATCTATTATATATAACAAAAGTCCATAAAAATCAATATAATCTTTATGGATATTTCAAGTATTAAAAAGACATTTTAATCAGATAATCTCTTTTGGATTTGATAACATATTAAAACATTTTCTAATAGAGAAGCAATAGTCATTGGTCCGATTCCCTTTGGAACAGGGGTTATGTAACTGGCTATCTCTGATACTTCACTATATTTTACATCACCAACAAGTTTGCCTTCTACTTTATTAATTCCAATATCAACAACAACAGCATCCTTTTTGACCATATCAGCAGTGATAAAGTTAGGAATTCCAACAGCAACAGCTAAAATATCAGCGCGTTTGGTTACTTCTTTTAGATTTACTGTTTTTGAATGGGCAATTGTAACAGTTGCATTATTTTGTAAGAACAGCAAAGAAAGAGGCTTTCCAACAAGGCGGCTTCGACCAACAACAACAACATTTTTACCAGCGATATCAATGTAATTCTTTTTCAATAAGGTTATAACACCTTTAGGAGTTGCTGGTACAATTGTCTCCATTCCAGCAAGTAATTTACCTTGATTGATAATATTTAAACCATCAACATCTTTATTGGGGTTTATAGAATTCAAAACTATGTCAGCATCAATATGAGATGGAAGAGGCATCTGGACTAAAATTCCGTGAATTTTAGAATTGTTGTTACATTCACTAATGATTTTTAATAATTCCTTTTGAGTGATATTATCATCTAAGAAATGTTCATCAACAATGATACCAGCTTCTTCACAAGCCTTTTGTTTTTTATTTATATAGATTAAACTAGCGGGATCTTGTCCAACAAGAATTAAAGAAAGAGTAATTTTTTCTTCAATATCAGCAACTTCTTTAGCAACTCTAATAGTAATTAATTCTGCCATTTTTTTACCGTCTAAAATCATAAAACACCTCTTTTACCTAATATTTACTACTAAACATCTATATTATACAACAAAAACCTTAAAAATTCTATTTATTTTTTTTGTTTTTTCATGTATAATT
>JAQUYR010000027.1 GCA_028691715.1 Bacilli bacterium
AGAAATGCTATCAATTCTTGATGAAAATATTTCTTTGAGTGAATATATCGATATTTTTTCTTGTTTAAATGTTGATGATTATTACTTAACTGATATTCATTGGCGCCAGGATAAACTAGTAAAGGTGACTAATCAAATATTTGATGGAATGAACGATTCGTATAGAATTATTTTAGAGGATTACGAAATCCATAAACTATCTCCTTTTTATGGAGCCTATTATGGACAATTTCCTCTTAAGGTTAGACCAGATGAACTAGTTTATTTGACTAATGAAACCACTGAAAAGGCGCTTGTTTACAATTACTATACTTCATCATACACTAAAGTTTATGATGAAGAGAAAATAGATAGTGCTGATGGTTATAGTGTCTATTTGGAAGGCCCAGTGCCACTGATCACCATCGAAAACCCTCTCTGTGATAATGATGATGAATTGTATATTTTTCGCGACTCATTTGGTAGTAGCCTAGCTCCACTATTAATTGAAAGATACAAAAAAATTTATTTGATTGATTTAAGATATGCCAGCGAGGATTTAATTGCTGAAAATATTGATTACAAAGAGGGGCAAAGAGTTTTGTTCTTATACAGCACTACAATAATTAATAATAGTTCAACACTATTATAGTTATTTAATATTAAAATATCCCCCAAAGGAATTTAGGTATTTTTAGGGGATATTTTTTATTCTCCCTAAGTAAATATCATTAAAACTTTATTTTTAAAAGAAAATTTGATATACTATTACAAGGTGAATACTATGGAATATATTAACATTCAAAATTTAAGATTCAGAAATTTGGAAATTAATTTTTCTATAAATGAGCAGGAAATATTTGCTGTTTATTCCCGAAACAAGAAAATTGTTGAAGAATTCCTATTAATAATAAATGGGGCAAATCCTAATGATGGAGCATGCACTTATAAGAACAAAGATATTTTTGATAATAAAGAATTCTTTGGATCAAGGATTTATTTTGATTTTAAAAACATATATCTAAAAACAATGAAAACAGAGTTTATTGAAGAGGCACTTGAAAATCGTTTTAAGCTGAGTTTTAATAAAGAAATATTTGATACCTATGTTCGCATTATGGGAACTAGAATTGAAACAACTGTCGGTGTGAATTATACTTTTACTAAAACGGGAAATACAATGGTTAATTTCGCCTTGTTAAAAGCGATTAATTGTTCGAGTATTTTTGTTAATAATCCTACTGTAAATCTAAAAAATTCCAAAATTATTGAAATAATTACTAAGGGTCTTGTGGATAAAGAAAAATACGAATGTGTCATTTTAGGACTTGATAGTATTAAAAACTTTGATGGTAAGTTGGATAAGGTTTTGGTGTTTTCTGACTATTGGTCGTATTTTATTATTAATCCGTCAGTGGATAGTTTTTTGCTAGTGGAGGATAACATTCATTTACATGATAAAATTTTTCGGACCAGTGAAAGCAATTTGGTCATTTGCCTGAACAACTATACAAAAGAAGAATTGAAAAAATTCAATGGCTACAAGATTAAGTATCAGAAAAAAACCTTCTACGAATTGGAAGAATATTTTGGTGCTTGATATGAGAAAAGCAAAAATTGAATCAATTTACAACAAGTATCACGTTCAGTTAATAATTCTAGCAGTTATCATAATGATATCTTTGTTAGTAATTCTGTCTCTCTTTAATAATAGAGAATCTAGTGACATCAATATTTTAAAAGAAAGCTTTGCCTATATTTTATTTGGAAATGCCATAATTGGGAGTGCTGTTTTTTCGTTCTCTTCAACAAAACGTTCAATCAAGTTTCAAACATCGCTAGGGATAACCAGAAAAGAGATATATAAATCATATATGATTAAAAATATACAGGTGTTAGCTTGGACTATCGGAATTTATTTTTATTATATGATGATTGATAAAGTGATAGAGAATAATTCAAGAGAAATCTTAACTAGTTTGATAAATGAAAGAACTGGATTTTTAGTGCTTTTGTTCATTAGCTATAGCTTAGTGAGTTTTTTCTTGGGAATAGTTAGAATCAGCCCTTTTCTCTTTGGATCTTTGTTGGTTTTTGCTTCTCTTGGAAGCTGGATTTATTTCATCAACGCTAGTAATATGCTTATAGGGGACCTATTTCTATTAATTATAGTTATTTCATTTGTGATAATGGATAGAGTGATGATAACAAAAGGAAAAATTAGGTGAAATCATGAAAAACAAAAAGATGACTACAGAAATGAAACTAAAAATAGTCTATATTCTCGCCTTTATAATTGGTAATTTATTAAATGTAATGGCCATAGTCAATATAAATAAAGTCAATAACTGGAATATGACCTTTTCTATGTTCATGAGCAATATTTTAGGAAATTTAGGAATTATTGTAATACTCTTTTCTTTAGCAATTCTAATGGGGAAGAAGGATCGAACAATCGGAAAAGTATTATTAATTGAGACAATAATTCTTTCTGTGTTTATGATTGGAATCACTATCTATTATGGATACTATAAAATGTTTCCATCCTTTTACAATTTAAAGGCTTTTAGAAGCGAATCAAATGAGGATACCTTTGTCTTTTTAATTGAAGCTTTAGTCGAACTTGTTAAGAATACTAAGATGATCTATGGGACACCAATTTTAGTCATGATTTTTCTTTATGTAATAGCTTTTAGAAAAAAACAGGATAAAGAGTATTTGGATTATCGTTCTATTCCTTCCAAAAAACGACTATATTATGTTTTGATAGTCTTTCTTGTTGGAACATTGCTAACGCTTATTTCTCAGAAGTTATATCAGATTCAAATAAAAGATACTTGGCATGAAGACAATATTACAACAACTTATGGAATTCAATCAAAGGGAGTCCTATATTATTATTTGGGTGAAGCGGATGAATATTTTATAACTGGCAAGAGTGAAGTAAGTGAAGCAGATGTAGATGAGTTTCTTGAAGAACTGAGTGAATATGAAGAAGATGAGAGAATAAGTTTTATTGATGGAAATAAAATTGCGAATAATAGCGACCTTAATGGGGTATTTTCTGGAAAAAATCTGCTACTTATTCAACTTGAATCAGAGAGTAATTTTTTAATCGGATTAAAAGTCAAAAAAGGAGATGAATACATCGAAGTAACACCTAATCTCAATTCTCTTGTTGGCAAAGCAGTTTATTGCAATAATTATTACACAACTGTTGGAATAGGTAATACATCGGATGCAGAATTTACAGCCTTAACTGGAATAAATCCCATAGGAAGTTCATACACTGTATATGAATATAATGATGCTGATTATGAAACCCTTCCGGGGTTATTTAGCGATGCTGGGTATTACACCCTTGCTTCTCACGCCAATACTGGGAATTTCTACTTACGGGCAAAAAATTATATTGATACCTATGGTTTTGATGAATATCTCGATAAGGAGTATTTTGTTGAGAATGGCTTGTATAATGAAAATGAGCTAATCCATGGATGGATTGGTGATGCTCAGTTTTTGGAATACACAATTGATGAAATGCAAAAAAAGTCTCTTACTACAAATAGTTCCATCTTTTGTTTCCCGATAACTGTTTCTAATCATATTCCCTATGAAATAGGTGAGGCAACCAATTTTTTTAATCAGAAAGAATTGCTTTTCCCTGAGGGATTACCGGGAATAGATGAGGATTTTACCAATTATCTTGAACATGCTTCATATAATGATTATGCGATAGGAAAAGCCATTGAAAGTCTAAAAGAAAAAGGAATGGCCGATGATACAGTGATTATTTTATATGGAGATCATGGCTGTGGGATGAATATCTATGAGATGTTTTATGAACATCCAGAGATGTTTATTAATGATATCAATCCAATAATTGAGTATAATGATGATGAAGAGGAAAGAAACCTTTTAGAACAACAATTTTTGTTAAACATTCCCTTTTTCATCTATGATGTATCTGAGAGTGAAACAGTTCCATCGCAGGTAATCACATTAGTTCGTGATCATAGTTGTCTAAAAAGAACAATTGCTAACCTGTTTGGTCTAGACACTACTTATTACTTAGGTGTTGATATATTAAGTAGTTCTAAGACAATTAGCTATAATCCGCGAAATTTAACAATGATTGGTGATGGTTTAGTATTATCAGGAAGTTCTGGGAATTATGTATATACCAATGATTCAGTCATTTATACAGAGGAAGAAATAGGAATAATAATTGATAATGCTCTTGCTTATAAAGACATTAATGATAAATTATTGACCTATAATATATTTAAAAGAAAGTGAGTTTTCTCACTTTTTTGATTAAAACTGGTTTTGCATTTTAATTGAAGATATATTCATTATGTAGTATAATAATACAAAGGTAACATTTATGGAAGAGAAACTAATTCAATTTTTTAATGACAATAATATAGATCCACAGGATAAAAAGATGGTTCTAGCAGTATCTACAGGAATTGATTCGATGGTAATGCTTTATTCTTTTTTAGCTTTACAGAAAAAATACAATTTTAATATAATTGTTGCTCATGTAAATCACAACAAACGAGAACAATCTTTGATAGAAAAAGAGTTTATTAAAAACTTTTGTTCTAAAGAAAAGCTTTTGTGTTATATAAAAGATCTAGATTTTTCTCTTAACACTGAAAACTTTCAGATGGCAGCACGAAAAGCTCGTTATGATTTTTTCCTAGATGTTTTGAAAAAAGAGCGTGCGGATTATTTGGTTTTAGCACATCATAGCAACGATAACATGGAGACTATTTTAATGAGGATCATTAGAGGTAGTTCATTAAGTGGTTATAGTGGTATGAGTGAAGTGTCTAGTTTTGGCGAGTATCAGATTATAAGACCGTTTTTGGGAATTTTGAAAAAGGATATTGAAAAGTATCAGAAAGAAAACGAAGTTCCATACTATGAAGATTCTTCAAATAAGGAAAGTATTTATACCAGAAACAGGATTCGAAAAGAAGTGATTCCTGGTTTACTTGAAGAGGGTGATAGTGTTCATCTCAAATTTTTGGAATTTTCAAAAACAATTAAAGATGCCAGCGATGAGCTAGAAAAAATAAGAGATCAACATATCAAGGAAATAATGGTGGTCAAAGATGAATATGTTGTCTTTATGAAGAAGGATTTCCTGAAGATATCGTTATATATGCAAACAGAAATTTTATACGAAATTTTAAAGCCATATAATCTTGGTAAAGGCAATATAAATGAACTGTTAAAATTGATAAACACAACAAAAAGTAATCTAGAGGTTGTATATAAGAAAAATTTAACTTTTGTCAAGGAATATGGGAAAATTTATTTCTTCTTTAAAGAATTAAAGGATGATAAAATAGAAGTTAAGATTGATGAAATGAAAAAATATGTTATTAATGACACTATTTCAATAAGTGTAACAAAAAAAAGGGGTGAATTAGTTACAAATCTTAGCAGTTTATGGTATAATAGTGACAAATTACCAGTAGTAATTCGTTCTAGAAAGCCTGCTGATAAAATCAAACTTTCACAAGGTTATAAAAAAGTAAAAGATTTACTTATCGATATGAAAGTAGGAATCCTGAAGCGCCGTCAAATCCTCGTTTTAGAGGATAGTTCTCAGGAAATTTTGATGGTCTTTGGAATCAAGAAGAGCGAATGCTTGAAGAACATTAAAGAAAGTGATATCTTAATATCTTTGGAGGAAAAGAATGGAAGATTATATTGAAGAAATTTTATTTAGCCACGAAGAAATCGTAGCAAAAAGTGAAGAACTGGGTAAAAAAATCACTGAAGATTATAAAGATAAAAAGCCGATATTGATTGGCTTGTTAAAAGGGTGTGTCCCTTTTATGGCTGAATTGATAAAACATATCAGGTGCGATATGGAAATTGATTTTATGAAAGCATCTAGTTATGAGGGGACTTGTTCAACAGGAACTGTTACCATAACAAAGGATATGAACACTTCAGTTGTTGATCGACATGTAATTATTGTTGAGGATATTGTTGATAGTGGTCTTACACTGCAACAAGTTACAAATTTATTGAGAGACAGAGGAGCATCAAGCATTGAAATTGTGGCTCTTTTAGATAAACCAGCGGGAAGAACAGTGAAATGTTTTGAACCAAAATATATTGGCTTTACCATTCCCCCAAAATTTGTTGTTGGGTTCGGTCTAGATTATAATGAATTATATCGAAATTTAGATTATGTTGGAGTGTTAAAGAAATCAGTTTATGAGAAGTAGGGAGGTGGTTTAGATGCCACAACAACAAGTAGGACCAAAAAAGATTAGAAAATCAGATATCGGTTTATTAATAATATTCATTGCAATTCTTGTAGGGATATTCATTTTAATAAATAATTCAATCGGTCAACCCGATGAGTTGACCCAATATGATTTCCATGAATTACTAGAGGATGAAAAGCTTAAAACTATAAATATCACCCCAATCGGTGGAGATAATAGTGATTTCTTTAAAGTTTATGGTATTTATATCGGAAGTGAAAATGTTGAGAAAAACTATTCAGCGATTTTGTCAGCTGAATATGTCAATGGGACATTATTGAGTGTTGAAGGAATGGCGCAATACAACATCAATCCAAAAATTGTAAAATTGGTTACAATAGATTGGTTTAGTATTATTTTTATGGTTTTATTACCAATCGCTTTAATCGTTGGATTTGTTATTTTTATCAGTAAAAATGCTAATAACAGCAACAATAAAGCTTTTGAGTTTGCTAAGACTAGAGCAAAATTGAGTAGAAAAACAGATACCACATTTAATGATGTTGCTGGATGTGATGAAGAAAAAGAAGAGCTTGAAGAAATCATTGATTTCCTTAAGAATCCTAAAAAATATTTTGAAATTGGAGCAAGAGTTCCTAAAGGTGTATTATTGATAGGTCCTCCAGGAACTGGTAAGACTTTGTTAGCTAGAGCTGTTGCGGGAGAAGCAAAGGTACCTTTCTATTCAATTTCCGGAAGCGACTTTGTTGAGATGTTTGTTGGTGTTGGTGCTAGCCGTGTTCGTGATATGTTTAAGACAGCGAAACAAAACGCTCCTTGTATTGTTTTCATCGACGAAATTGATGCTGTTGGACGTCAACGTGGAACAGGATTAGGCGGTGGACATGATGAAAGAGAACAAACACTAAATCAATTATTGGTTGAAATGGATGGATTTGCTCAGAATAGTGGCGTTATTGTAATGGCTGCTACAAATCGTGCGGATATTTTAGACCCAGCGTTACTACGTCCAGGTAGATTTGATAGGCAAATAAGGATTAGTAATCCCGATGTTCGTGGCCGAGCAGAGATTATGAAGGTTCATGCTCGTAATAAAAAAATATCTCCAAAGGTTAATCTTGAAGATATAGCAAGAAGGACACCAGGTTTTAGTGGCGCTGATCTTGAAAACTTGCTAAACGAAGCCGCTTTACTAGCTGCTCGTGAGAATCGTCGGGAAATAAAGATATACGATATTGATGAAGCAATCGATAGAGTATTGATGGGACCAGCAAAGAGAAGCCGAAAGTATTCAACAAAAGAAAAAGAAATTGTATCATATCATGAGTCAGGACATGCTGTTCTAGGTGTGAAGCTTGAAAATGCCGAGATAGTTCAAAAAGTTACAATAGTTCCTCGTGGTGAAGCCGGTGGATATTCAATGATGACTCCAGAAGAAGAAAAATTCTTGCAAACTAAGCAAGGACTACTAGACACAATAACTGGTTTACTAGGCGGAAGAGTTGCTGAGGAACTGATGACCGATGAAATTACAACAGGAGCCCATAATGACTTCCAAAAGGCAACATTGATTGCTAGAGCAATGGTTACAGAATATGGTATGAGTGAACTTGGACCAATTCAATATGAAAATCGTAATCAAACTGTTTTCCTTGGTCGTGATTATATGAATGACAAAAATTTCTCAGATCAAGTAGCAATGGAGATAGACCATGCAGTTCGTAGTATTATTGAGGCTTGCTATCAAAGGGCAAAAACTGTTTTAACTGAAAATAAAGATCTATTGATCAATATTGCCAAACATTTAATGGATATTGAGACTTTAACAAAAGAGGATATCTATGAAATAGTTAATACTGGTAAGCTTGAATGGTGGGAAAAGAAGAAAGCTAAGGAAGAAGCCCAAAAAATAGCTAACGAAAAAGAAAAAGAGTTGCAAGAAATTTATCAAAAGCAACTAAAAGCTATGGAAGAAGCTAAAAAGGGAACTTCAGAAGATGCTCCAAAAGAAACAACAACTAAAGAGGTAGAGAAGGATTCCAAAGAAGTCTTCCGCGAAGCTTTAGAAAACCTTGATAAAGAAAAAAAAGATGATACCGAGGGAAATTAATGAGAGTCGATAAGTTCTTAAAGGTTTCTCGTCTTATCAAAAGAAGAAGTGTTGCTAAGGAAGCTAGTGATTCAGCAAAAATTATTGTTAATGGCAAAGCGGCTAAACCGAGTACAATTCTTAAAATAGGTGATAAGATAGAGATAAACTACTTCAAAAAAAAGGTAGTAGTCATCGTTAAAGCATTAACTATGTCAACTAAAAAGGAAGATGCTGAAGGAATGTATGAAGTAGTAGAAATAATTGATAATTAATATTTAATGCAAAGAGAGATCTTTGCATTTTTTCTTTAAAAAATCAATAAATTATGTTATAATATGATAAAGAGGTAACAGTATGAGAAAAGGTTTGAAAATTGCAATTATAGGTTCTGGAAGTACCTATACTCCCGAATTAATCGAAGGATTTATTAATAAGAAGGATTCACTTCCATTAGAGGAATTATATTTGATGGATATTGAAGACAGGAAGTTGAACATTGTTGGTGGTTTATGTAAAAGAATGATTAAAGCGGCTTCTTTAAACTGTAAAGTTGTTTTAACTACTGATCTCGAGGAAGCAATCACAAAGGCTGATTTTGTTCTTGCTCAAATAAGAGTTGGAAAACTTCCAGCAAGAGTTTTGGATGAAAGAATACCTTTAAAATATGATTTGATCGGTCAGGAAACAAATGGTATTGGTGGTTTCTTTAAAGGTATGAGAACAATCCCAGCAATTATGGATATCGTTCATAAAATGGAAAAACTATGCCCAAATGCCTGGTTGATAAACTTTTCTAATCCTTCAGGAATGATTGCTGAAGCGGTTTTAAACAATAGTAAGATTAAAATGATGGGTTTGTGCAATGTCCCAATTAATATGATTGATAGCATTAAGAAGAGATTGAATATTCCTGAAGCAGAAGTTGAATATGTTGGGCTTAATCACTTGAGTTGGATAACTTCAATTCGTTATAATGGGGTTGATTATCTTCAAAAATCAATTGATGAAGGAATCAATAGTGAAGCGATGAAGAATATCCCCGCAAGTGGATTTACGGCTGAATTGATTAAGACAATCGGAGCCATTCCATCTTCATATCTTGAATATTATTATTACAAGGATCAAAAATTAGCAAAGGCTAAGGAAGTTGAAAAATGTCGTGCCGAAGTGTGCATGGAAATAGAAGAACAATTACTGGATATATATTCCAATAGCGAGCTTCATGTCAAACCAGAACTGTTGAGTAAAAGAGGAGGTTCTCGTTACTCAGAAGTTGCTATTAATCTTGTTGATTCGATTTATAATGATAAAAATGATATTCAGGTTGTTAACATATTAAACAATGGAGCCATTCCATTTATGGCTGATAACGATGCTGTTGAGGTGTGTGCGATTATTGGCAAGGATGGAGCTAAACCAATCAAGACTAACTTCAATAATGAACATATAAAAGAATACATGTTAATGATGAAGGCATATGAAAAGCATGCTGTTAAGGCAGCTTTAACTGGCGATGAAGATGAAGCTATAAGGGCATTACTTATAAATCCTCTAGTACTTGACTATAAAAAGTTATATCCTTGTTTTCAGGAGTTAAAAGAAGTGCATAAAGCTCATCTACCACAGTTTTTTAAAAAGGAAAATTAATATGAGAGAATATATAATAGGAGTCGATGGCGGCAATAGTAAAACGGATTATTTTTTATTTGATACTAAAGGAAATTTTATCGATTTTTATCGTGGGGGAACCTGTAGTCATGAAGGGTTAGCCGATAGTTTTGCTGGCTCATACCGAGTGATGAACGATGTCTTTATGACATTCTTCAAGAAGAATAAAATAACAGTGAAGGATATAAAAGCAGCTGTTTTTGGCTTAGCTGGTGTAGACACTCCTTTTCAAAAAAACAAGTTAGAAGAAGTAGTAGAAATGCTAGGATTTACCAACTATACGGTTGTTAATGATTCCTTTTTAGGAATCAAAGCTGGATCTCTTAAAGGCTATGGTGTCTGTTCTATAAATGGTACAGGAACATCAAGTGGTGGTATCGATAAAGAGGGAAAGTTTTTACAAGTTGGTGGTATGGGTTCAATAGTTGGTGATGAAGCAGGAGGATCATGGATTGCTAGACAGGCAATTAGAGTGGTTTATGATGCTGCTTATCGCTTTGGTAAAGCGACCAGTTTAACTGATGTTGTCATGAAAGAATTGGGAGTAAATGATAAGTATTATCTGATGGAGGCCATTAGTGAATATGGCACTCAAAGAAAAATAAATCTGACACATTTGACTATCTCAGTATTTGAGTGTGCTAATAATGGTGATGAAGTAGCGATTAATATCCTTAAAGAAATGGCTGACAGTCTTGCTAGAAGTGCTGGTGGCTGTGTTGTAAATCTTTCATTTGAGGACGAGGTCGATATTGTTCTTGCTGGAAGTGTATGGGTTAAGGGAGCTTCTCCATTTGTTATTGAAGAATTCAAAGAGAAAATGACTGAATACACCAAGAAAAAATGTAATATAATCGTTTTGGAGGTTCCACCAGCAACAGGAGCTATAATTTGGGCATTAGAGATGGCAAACAATCAAAATCCAAATCAGGAGCTAAGAGATTTGGTCAATGCAAATGTTGAGAAAGAACTAGTTAAGATTGAGCATAGATAGCATGAAAATTGTTTTAGGATCAAAATCTCCAAGAAGAAAAGAATTGCTTGAACAGATGGGACTGGAATTCATAGTAGATGCCATTGATGTTGAAGAGGATGTTAAAGATTTCTTAACACCTCAGGAATATGTTATGAAAACAGCAATTAAGAAGGGAATGGAAACCTCCAAGATACATCCTGCTGATTTGGTGGTCTGCGCTGATACAATAGTGGTTCACAATAATAAAATATTGGAAAAACCTAAAACCAAAGAAGAAGCAAGACAGATGATTGACGAATTACAAGGCGATTTTCACCATGTTTATACTGCTGTATATTTGGAAAAAAATCAGGAGGTTAAAACTTTTGTTGAAGAGACTAAAGTTTTTATTGATGAAATGACTTCTCAGGAAATTGAAGAATACATCAGCACGAAAGAACCATACGATAAAGCAGGTGCTTATGCTATCCAAGGCTTTTTTGGTAAATATATTAAGAGTATCGAAGGTGATTTCTATAATGTTATGGGATTACCAGTGAATAAAGTATATCGAGAAATAAAAAAATTAGGAAATAAATCCTAATTTTTTTTAATGTATGCAATAAGCAATTTCAAAGTGTTAATAACACCATCAACATGGGTTCTTTCCATACCATGTGAAGCATGAACACCAGGACCAATTAGTCCACCTTTTATATTATTACCACCCTTGAGTGCTGCTGAGACATCGGATGAATAAATCGGATAAACATCAACAGCATAAGAAAGTTTTTCTTCTTTTGCTAGAGAGATTAGTTTGTTTGTTATGTCAAAATTATAAGGGCCAGCCGCATCTTTTGCACAAATAGAAACATCATGTTCTGTGCATAACAAATCATCACCAATGCATCCCATATCAACAGCAATTAATTCATCAACATCGGGAATGTAACTAGCACCAAAACCAACTTCTTCATTTGTAGAAATGATCAGTTTTAAAGTGTTTTTAGGGGTTATATCGTTATCAATTAAATAATCAATCAGTCCAAAAAGAATAGCAACACTAATTTTATCATCTAGAAAACGTGATTTAATGAATCCTGATTCAGTGATGACAGTCTTAGGATCTAAAACTATAAAATCACCATTGTTTATTCCTATGTCTAGAACATCTTGTTTAGATCTAACATTTTCATCAATTCTTATGTGCATATTAGCATCATCCCGTGGAAGAGTTCGCGAATCTTTGAAGACATGAGCTGAAGGTGAGTTAGAAAGAAAAGTCCCAGTAAATTTCTTCCCTTCTCTTGTCAATATGTGACAGTATTCACCATCATATGTTGGAAGAATAGGACCTCCTAGAACTGCAAATTTTAAATTTCCTTTGGAATCAATACTTTTAACCATAGCACCAAGAGTATCAACATGAGCTGAAAATCCAGTGATGTAATCTGAATCACCTTTGATGGTGATTAATAAATTACCATTGTTCAGGATTTCATAGATTAAATTTCTTTTTTTACATTCATCAACTAAAAAATTGATTACATCCTTGGTATAGCCAGAAGGGCTGGGAATATTTAATATTGTCTGAGCAAATGATAAAATTTTATTGTTATTTGTTTCCTTCATTCTTTGTTTTTCCTTTCGCATGCTTTAATATTTCTCTTAATTCATTTTCATCAAATGTATATACTTCTTTACAAAAGTGACATATTACTTCAGCCTTTTTATCAGTATTTATCATATCTTCAATTTCTTCTTTTCCTAAAGATGCAATTCCTCCAGCAAATTTTTCTTTTGAACAATTGCATCTAAAAGAGATATTCTTTTTTTCAACAATTTTATAATCGTCATTGAATAATAATTTTAAAATATCTTCCTGGTCAGGGTTATCTTTTAATAAAGATGAGTAAGAGCTTAAAATATTAACCTTGCTCTCGATGTAGTTGATATCTTCTTCAGTTGCATCTGGTAACAATTGAATAATGATTCCCCCAAGAACAATAGCTTGATTATTGACATCAAATAGAGATCCTAAACTCACAAGAGATGGTGTCTGTTCACTGGTGGCGAAATAATAGGTAAAATCTTTTGCTAAATCGCCTGTCTGAAGAGGAATGGTTGAAGTAAACAAATCCTTTAACTTTAAATCCTTAATAACATCGATGAATCCATTGTATCCAAGTGTAGTTACATCATCAAGTGTTCCTTTTTTATCAAAAAGCACATGCTCTCTAGTAACATAGCCCCGAACTTCACCAGCAGCATTGGCATCAACGACAACAACACCAATAGGCCCATTGCCATCAATTTTGATAGTTAAGGCTTCATCACCTTTTAACATCGAACCCATCATAACTCCGATGGTCATGGCTTTTCCAAGAACAGAAGCAGCGCTAGGCCATAGATCATGGCGTTTAACGGCTTCATTAGTGATATCGACCGTACTTGCTAGGTATACTCTGACTTTTTCATTTAGGGCTAAGGCTTTAATCAAAATGTCCATAAAATTCACCTCTTAACAATATATATATTTTAGTATAAAATGTCGCTTAAAGCAACTTATTTACAAATATTATTTTTCATTTCATTAGAATCATGTTATAATATACAAGAAATATAATAATTTGTATAAGAAAGGAACTATCATGAATAAAGTTACAATAATTAGCAAATATTCTAAAAAAATCCATTTAGCTTTTTATAGATTCCATATGTTTAGAAAATCAACAAAAATATACTTCGTAATACTTCTTGGTGTCTTTACGCTATATCTAGCTATAAAATATACTTTAGAGAAGGAAATGGATTCAACAAATCTATTAATCGTTTGGTCGCTAGCCGCCTTCACAATTCTCTTAACTCCAATAATTATGATAACGAGAACGAGTGTAATCGTCAATCAAGAAAAAAAAGAGAGAAAAGAAGGCAGTGAAATTTTAGAATTTACAAAGGATCGAATTTTAAGAAAAGTAGAAAACACTCAAGGTAGTGTGGCTATTGGTTGGTATAATGTTAATAGTGTATATGAGACCAAAGAAGCTTTTTATTTTTATCTTTCAGCTGATCAAGGTTTGGTAGCAGTTAAACAAGATATTACCAGTGGAGATATTATAACTCTAAGAAACCTGATAAATAAAAATATGAAACCCAACAAAAAGGGGAAAATTGCTTATAAGAAGTGTTTTAAGGAAAAGTAAGAATGATTAATATAGAGGATTATAAAAACTATTATCAGGATAATAATGATTTCTTTTTAATGCTAATTGAAAAAGAGTCAATTGTTTATGACAGGCTAAGTGATGTTTTTAAAGTCTTAGGATTTATTGAATTAATGGTTGATATGAAAAAAAAGATTGATGAGGAAATTGAAGTAATTTTCGAATCGGGATTTAGTTACCTTCATGAACAAATTGAGCAGGTTAAAACCTATTATAAGAATTATTTCAAAGGTAATTTTGATAAATTTGAATCATATGCACCATTGATCAATTATAGCTTATACTTAGATGACTTAACTGAAGTACTTCAAGAAAAGAATCTTTTGAACAAGAAAGCTAAAGAAATGATTGCTTCTTTGGGACAGGAAATTGAGAATGTTTTGATAAAACAAGGTAAATTTACCGATGATGATATTGAAAAATATAATTTGATGATTCAGGAAGTGGTAGTTAGTTCTCCAGAAATTATTACTACTCAGGAAATATTTGCCATGATTGTTGAAGAATTGGAGTTATAATTTAGTGTAAAGTAAAAAAGGAGCTAAGCTCCT
>JAQUYR010000122.1 GCA_028691715.1 Bacilli bacterium
AATAAAGCCCATATATAGAAAAAATAATTAATATATAATGGATTCTTTTTCATGTTAAACTCCAAGTTTGGTATAAACGAGGACGATTAACTCCAAGATAATGATAACAATAGCTAATGATGGAATGGTTCTTTTAATACCCTGTTTATAGATATTATTGGCAATTATACCCGTAATCGTATATCCGATTATGGAGATGCTCAGTAGATTTATCGATAAAGAGTGTAGCAATGCCTGCATTAAAAAATTTATAAAAATACTAACAATGATTAAAACGACGAATCTTCTCTTGCCAAAGATCACCAAATATCCTGAAATAAACTTGACCACCAGATAAGTGATAATAGATATTACAACTGTATATATCATTTTATCCACTTGAGTGATATACATCACCATCAACCCAGGAACAACGATTCCACCAGGTGATATGTCGGTTATTTCATAGTATATGATGCTCACAAGCACCCCTAATATAATAATATTAATCATCATAATTAACACCATTCTTTTCAAAATATTGTAATATTTTCATTCCTAAACCGGAAATATTACCAATTGCGAAAATAATATCTTCTCTTTCCAGTTCTTTGATATTTTTTATTTCCTTAACAATCATCTTTGGATAATTTTTCTTGATATATCTTTTAATGTACGGTTTATTTGAACCGACAATAATCAGTTTATTAAAGCTCAGAGTTCCGAGCAAATCAAGGTTTTGAATCATCCTTGTTGGGCGATCACTGCGGTTATTATTTAAAATCGTTATTCTCTCTGGAGGATATTTCTTTAGAACTTCTTCATAGACTCTAGATATTGACGTGGGATCATTTACTGAAAGAGCATTTATGAAAATTGTTTCTTGCAATTTTATTTTGCGATATGCTCCTGGATCCTGATAATAATTTTTCATTCCCTGATAATAGATCTCTTTGTCAAGCGAAAGAATATCAGCTACTTCTAAAGCCATGTTGAGATTATTAGCAAAGGTAGATAGCTCATTTTCTTTAACATATTCCTTAGCCATGATTATTTTTACATCGTTACTCCCAATTATTCGGGAATACATTTTATTATACGAATCATCTGAAGTGATGACATATCCCTTATCGGGTATGGTTTGCGCTAAGGCATTAGCAATCTCATCCAAATCATTTCCCATGTCGCCTAAATGATCGAGTAGAACATTGGTGATAATGGTGATATCAGCATTAAGCATCTTGTGTTGTGTGATGTATTGAAGTTCAGGATTAACTGCCATACATTCAATCACCAGAATTTCAGCCTTTTCTTTATATGCTTTATACATCATTCGATACTGTTCTCGAATATTAGCAAGACCTCTTCTTTTAATGACCAGCTCCTGATTCTCAACATTTATCATTGTGGGGATAGTCCCTGTTGTCTTGCTAAAAACTCTGAAACCACAGTTTCTTAGTCCAGCATCGATCAATCTTGTTGTTGTACTCTTACCTCTAATTCCATTGACATGGATTACATGGATAAAGGATTTCCTTATCTTTATGAAATATAATCTCTCAAAGATAAGATAACCTATGTAGAGAATACATAAGGCAACAACACTTATTTCTAATAAATCCATATCTTCTCCTATTCCACACCAAATAATATCATTAAAGGTTCTGTCAATGAACTGATTGCTGAAATCTGATACATAGGAACATCATTATCCATTGATGTTTTCGATAAAAAATTATCAGCATTTCCTGATTTTACAAAGATGTTCAAATCAGAATTTGAAAAGACAATTTCAATTAAACCATCGGATGTTGTACCTCTTCTTGATGTTCCTCCAAGGTGCCATGACACGAGTGTTGCTTTATGATTTTTTCCTAATTCAACAAACTCATTTGCTCGATCTATTTCTGAATCTAGTGTTATTCCTGCATCGCTCATTGCCTTAATGCTACAGCCGACAATTAAAAAAACAAGGGATCCCTCTTCAATATCTTTTGCAGCAATTTCTGTTTCATAGACATACTCAAAATCGATTGTTTCAGCTAAATGACTGATATAAATCATAAAGTTTTCGATATCAATTGCTTGACCAATCGATGTTATGTAGACCTTTTTGTCCTGAACTATACCAAAAAACTCAGAAGGTATTTCATATATTGGTTCTTCTTCTGGTAGCGGATCTTTATTTTGACATCCTGTCAAGACAAAAAGTGAAGACAGGATAATCATCAAAAAGCTTAAAATGTTTTTAATATTGCTTTTAAAAAAGGGTTGTTTTAGCAAAAGAATCATCCTCTCGTTATCATTATTAATAATATAGTAAAACCCAAGAATCTTATTTTATTATTATTAATTATAACATATATAAAGACTTTTTTACAAAGCTTTTTACTTTTAGGGGTTATTATAAAGCAAAATGCCATGCGCAAAATAACATGTGTTTTTGCGCACGGCCTAGAAATTATTTAATTAGTAATTCTTTATTGATTGGCATTCACACTAATTCCAGAAATATTAACAATTGCCATTTGATAATATGTTGAAGTTTCAGCTGATAATATAGCGTAAACAGTACCAGTATATTGGATTGGTGCTACAGTTGAACTTGGACCAACAAATGCTCCTGGAATACTAAAGATGCTAGTCCACCAGTCATTTCCAGCATTTAATTCATTTACTTCTCCTTTGAAAGAGAAGGCCTTTGAATTATACTTAGTGCCATCATTATCTACAGCTGTTTTATTGTAGAAAAACTTAAAATTAATCTTCGCAATATCTGAACTTGAACCACCAATACACATTGGATTAGTAGCTGTACCAACAAACTTAATCAATTTACCAAACTGTAAATTATTAGCAAAAGCCTGCATTTCTTCATTATTTGTGATGACGATAGCATTTTCAACATCCCAAACTACTGCATTACCATTACCAGAAATCGTCAATTCTGAAGTAACGACATCGTCTGTCTTTGAAATTTCGACGCTCTTACGATTACCAGCGATTACAAAGGTTGCATCATTTATATTAATCTCATCACCAATAGCTAAGGAAGTACCATCTGTTGCCTTATAGCTGCCATGAGTACTTGAACCAATTAATTCCATACCATCTATTAAAATGGTTTCATGAGTGGTTTTATCCATTAAAACTATTCCTCTTAAAACACCACT
>JAQUYR010000123.1 GCA_028691715.1 Bacilli bacterium
CATGCCCAAGCAGCATTAGATGTGCAAGAAGGAATAGTCCAACAATTTAAGAAAGTGTGAGATTGTTTTTCACCACTTGTTCCTGTCGGTAATGGTAAAACGATGAAATTAGCACCAGCAGTCTCAACAGCGTTAACCTGTGATAAACCACCAGAGATCATAGCAGCATAACCACCGATGAAAGAGGCACTGAAGCCGCCGTATTCAGTTGTTTCTGATAATGACATAATACCATCAGCTTCAATCAAATCGTATAAGAATTTAACGCCAACTTTTGATCCAGCAGTATTGATCAAACTCTCGTTTGTCTCAGCATTGAAATATTCACCACCAAATAGATAGAACCACAAATATAATGGATCAGGATTAGAATCAAAAGAGTAACCCCAAACATTATCGCTTTGAGCAGCAAATTGTAAACAGATGTCCTTAAAATCTTGAACTGTCCAATCCTCATCAGGAAGAGGAATGTTGTACTTGTTGAAAACATCAACATTTAAAACCATACATTTAGTTGTAACATCACGGGCAACAGCATAAACACTATCTTCATAATATAATCCATCTTTTACAGCTGGATATAAATCCGAAAGATATTCATCTGTTACATAATCGTCTAACGCTAAAATTGTCTCGTTTGACGCAAATAATGGAATTTTATCCGATGCTAGCATCATGACATCGATCTGTTCAGAACTACCGCCAGCAAGTTTTGCACCAGCAAGTTTAGTCAACATGGTTTGATAATAGCTTGATATTTTTACGAAATTTAGCGTTACATTGTAGTCCGCATATTTTTCCTCAAATCCGGCTTTCATACCAGTTAATCCATCGTGTGCTGGATCCCACCAAGAATACACATTTACTGTAGCATCCTTAGTCAATTCTCCACCATTTTGAGTTTGCTCTTTTTCACATCCCGTTAAGGCACCAACCATTAAAGTCAATGTGAAAAGGAAAGTCAAAATTAAAACCAGTTTTTTCATTTTTTTCCTCCATATTTTATTTTTTTCTTCTTATTGATTTAAGAAGTAGTGGACATTATGTTCCCGTAAAGCCTGAACTCATCTGGGAATTAACAAATTGTTTCTGGAAAATAATATAAATGATCAATATTGGCAAAATTGAAATTACTGAACCAGCCATTAATACCGCTTGACTGGTCTCCCATTCTGATAATACTTTTAATCCTAAAGTCCATGTCCACAGTTTATCCTCCTGAAGGATGACTGAAGGCCATAAAAAGGCATTCCAAGTCCCTCTGAAGGTTAAAATCGCAACAGTCGCTAGAACAGGTTTAGAATTTGGTAAAATTATTCGGAAAAAGACTCCTGAGAAAGAACAGCCATCGATAATTGCAGCATTCTCCAAATCTTTTGGAATTGACAAGAAATATTGCCTGAATAAGAAAATAGCTGTAGCACTACCCGATAGAGCCGCTCGAAGAATCAAAGCCCAATGACTGTTAAGTAATCCTAGTTTAACCATAATCGCAAAATTAGGAATTAAGGTTACATATGAGGGAATCATCATAGTAGATAATAGAAGAATAAAAATCACACTGCTTCCCTTAAAGCGTAATCTGGATAGAGCATAGGCTGCCATTGATGAGACTAAAATACTGAAAAGGGGAATGACAATAGCTAAATATAAGCCATTAAAAACCATTCGTCCAATATCATAAATCTCTGCTAGTGACAAGAAATTTTCAAAAGTCCAAGGACTAGGAATCAAATTCAGAGCCGATTCGTGAAAAATTTGATAATTTGTTTTAAATGCCGAAGCAAAAGTCCATAGGAATGGATAGACAAGCGTGAAACAGAGTAGAAGCATAAAAACATTATATATAGTATTACCAACAATTCTTCGCGACTTAAATGTTAAAATATTTTTATTATTTTTTTTCTTCTTCATGATGCCCTCCTACATCTTTTCATCTTTCTTCAGGACAAAACGAAGTATTGTAAATATCAGAATTAATAGGAATAGTATCCAGGCAAGAGCTGAAGCATAACCCATATTGTAATTCTGGAAAGCCAAAGTATAGACATAATACATTAATGAACTAGTGTTTAATCTTCCCTGAGTCATTATTAGAACAACTTCAAAAATATTAAACGATTCTAGAACTAACAGAATTGTAATAGCAAATGTCGTTGGTCTGAGCATTGGAATAGTTATGTACCATAATTTTTGAGCCTTATTTGCTCCATCTACCTCAGCAGCTTCATATAGAGTGTCAGGAATTGTCTGTAAACCCGTTAGAAACATAATCATATAATAACCACTCATCTGCCAAACTCGCATTATAATGATCGAATTTTTGGCCCATTCAGTAGTTGAGAGCCACCCAGGAGGATTATCTACTCCTAGTGATAATAAAATGCTATTAATCATTCCCTCAGTAGAATTAAACATCCACTTCCACACTAAAGAAATAGCAACAGTAGAAATGATACATGGTAGAAAAAGGCAAGCCCGATAAAACAAGGTCATTCCTTTCACCTTTTTATTTAATAAAATAGCAAAAAAGAGTGATATAACTAAAACCGTTGGTACAAGAGCAATTACATAGTAAAAAGTATTCCATAGATAATCCCAAAAGAAAATATCTTGAGTAAATAGATTTATATAATTTTTAAAGCCTACCCATTTGGGTTCTGTTAGCATATTCCAGTCAGTAAAGGATATGTATAAAGAAAAGACCATCGAAAAAGCTGTGAAGACCAAGAACCCTATAAGTACTGGAGTGACAAAAGCCCATCCCGTTAACGCTTCTTTTTTAGCTAATGTTAGATGATACCATTTGTTTTTCTTTTTACCATCTTTTTTCTTTTTTTTATGTTCGTTTTTGATCTTCGCAGGTTCTTCTTTTTGCGAGTAATCACTGACAATATTTTCCATTTTTTACCTCTTTGATAGTACAAGTTGAATATTCGTTATAATGTTATAACAACTTGTCTTATTTTTTTAACCTGCAGAGCAGGTTTGTTTTTCAAAAATATATCTTTAATTATTCATTGCCACAGTAAATTTGTACTTATCACCACGATATAAACTCTCAGTGAATTCATAAGGACGATTGTTTTTATCATAGGTCAGTCTCTCAACAGCAAGTAGAGGA
>JAQUYR010000124.1 GCA_028691715.1 Bacilli bacterium
GAACACCAACAAAAGCCCCTATTATCATCATTCCTTCTAAAGCGATATTAATAATTCCACTTCTTTCAGAAAATACACCAGCAAGAGCTACTATCATCAGAGGAATTGTGTATATAATCGTTTGTTGTAACAAATAAGTCATTATTCAATATCCTCCTTTTTGTCAGTATTTGAGTTCAATAAATCTATTTTGGATTGCTCCTCATATATCTCTTCTACTAATTCTTTGTGATTCTTTTTCCCAAACATTTTCCCACTCAACAGTTCTTTAACTGCAAGTGAAAAGGCACTAAAATAAACGATTGAAGCCATAATAATATCAGTTATGTATTCATTAAACGGTGTTAAATTTTTTAACTGAAGTCCAGCTACATTCAGGTAGGACATAAATATTCCGGTAAAAATTACTCCTATTGGATTGTTATAAGCCAGGAGGGCAATTGGTATTCCATTGAAACCAGTTGCTGGAAGTGACTGATATGTCGACCAATAGAATTCTGTATTTCCAGATAGATAATATAATGCTGCCCCAAGACCAGCTAAACCACCAGCAATGGCCATCGATAGGATAATACTTCTCTTCTCGTTGATACCAGCATACTTTGCTGCATGTCTATTACTACCACAAGCTTTTAATTCATAACCAAAAGTTGTCTTGTTAAGGATTACATATACCAAAACTGCGATAATAATGGCCACAATTATTCCCCCATTGACCTGAGAATTAGGAAAGAGAAAATCTAAACCCATTTTTGATGTAGCAACACCATTTTCTGTAGTCTTATATAGATACGCGAAATTTTTCGTCGGTGATGGATCGAGCAAGTTTTTAAATATTCCGGTATTATTATCGAATAACGCTGTGACAACATTTGCTGCAATCCAATTGGTCATTATACAAGTAATAACCTCATTTACATTTAAAAGAGCTTTAAACATTCCCGGAATAACCCCCCACAGAGCTCCAGCCAAGAATCCAGCTAAGAATGCTAGTATCCAGACTAACCATGCGGGAACAATTGTTGTTGGAATTGACAAAGCAACAATAAATGTGGCTGCTGTTCCCATTAAGTATTGTCCAGGAGCACCAATATTAAACAAGCCAGTTTTAAAGGCGACAGCTATTGATAATCCTGTAAGAATTAATGGAGTTGCTCTGAAGAGAACATTGCCAATATTAGCACCATTGAAACCAAAGATTAAATTTCCTGAAACATCTCTACCAACATTGAAAACACCAATAAAGATCAATCTAAACCCTTCCCATACAGCTTTTAAGGATATAGTATCTTTTGATGTAAGGCCCATTATTAATAAAATTAGACCACCAAGTAAGATACCAGCAAATATCGATATCAACGAAGATATGATTGACATCGTTTGCGGTTTTTTGTATAGTGTTAACAATTTAGCTTCTTTTCCATCAGTATTATGAAACAATGATTTTATCCATTCACCAATAATCTTAAAAATATGTTTGAACCAAGTAAGAATTTTACTCATTTGATATTTCCTCCTTGTTTCTCTTAGCACCAGCCATGTAAAGACCTAGTTCCTGAACTGTAACCTTTTTCGGATCAAATTCCCCAACAATCTCACCTTCATACATTACCAAAATCCTATCAGAAACATTCATGACCTCATCGAGTTCTAAAGAAATCAGTAACACTCCTTTTCCTTTATCCCTTTGAGCGACCAGTTGTTTATGAATATATTCGATTGCTCCAACATCTAGTCCTCTTGTAGGTTGAAAAGCCACAAGCAGATCGGGATTGCGATCAATTTCTCTCGCAATAATTGCTTTCTGTTGATTGCCTCCAGACATTGATCTTGCTATGGTTAAAGACCCCTTACCCGAACGAACATCATATTCCCTAATCAATTTATCAGAATATTCTCTGACTGCTTGTTCTTTAATAAATCCGTGGTTTTGAAATTTTGGTTCCCAATATCTTTGTAATACCAGATTTTGTTCCAATCTAAAATCTAATATTAGTCCATGTTTATGCCTGTCCTCAGGGATATGGCTCATTCCTAGTTTGCTTCTTTTTCTTATAGAAACCTTCGTAATGTCAATTCCTTTGAGTTCAATCTTTCCTGATGATATCTTTTCTAATCCTGTTAGAGCATGAACAAATTCTGTTTGACCATTTCCTTCAATACCAGCTAAACACACTATTTCACCACCGCGAACATTAAAAGAAATATTTTTAACAGCATTGTTTTTATGCCTCTTAGAAGATACTGTAAGTTTCTCGATATTTAAAATTGTTTCTCCAACCTTTTCCAATTGTTTATCAACAACAAAATTCACTTTTCTACCAACCATCATTTCTGAAAGTTCTTCAATGGAGGTATCCTTGATATTAACCGTTCCCATATATTTACCTTTTCTCAGAACAGTACATCTATCAGCAACCGCCATTATTTCATTCAACTTATGAGTGATAAATAATATGGATTTTCCTTCTCTAGTAAATCCGCGCATTATTTCCATCAATTCATCAATTTCCTGAGGAGTCAATACAGCAGTTGGTTCATCAAAAATTAGAATTTCATTATCACGATACAACATCTTTAGTATCTCAACTCTTTGTTGCATACCAATTGTTATATCTTCTATTAAAGCATCAACATCAACATGCAATTTATACTTTTCACTTAGTTCGATTACTTTAGCCCGGGCATCTTTCTTTTTTAAAAAACCAAATTTTGTTGTTTCAGATCCCAGTATGATATTATCCAGAACAGAAAAAACATCAACTAATTTGTAATGTTGATGAACCATTCCAATTCCTAATTCATTAGCATCGTTAGGACCCTTAATATCCACTTTAACTCCGTTTTTAAAAATTTCTCCCTCTTCTGGTTGATAAAGGCCAAATAAAATACTCATCAGAGTTGATTTACCAGCACCATTCTCACCTAGAAGAGCGTGTATTTCTCCCTGCTTTAATTGTAGGGTTATGTTATCATTCGCAACAACACCAGGAAAAATTTTTGTAATGTTTCTCATTTCAATAACAAAATTGTCCACGCAATACCATCCTCGCTTTTTCTTATACTCTATATATTATCTCATATTTGATAAAAAAAATAAATACT
>JAQUYR010000028.1 GCA_028691715.1 Bacilli bacterium
ATATATCCAATCAAGGCTCCACAAGGATAATCGGTTCCATTAGTAGTTCCAGTATAATCACTATTCGCAATGAAATCAGTTCCACTGCTCAACAATTCTGTTAGATTTGTTGATGAAACAGCAATCGGAGTTACGTTTCCATAATTTATAGCATTGGCAATATAAACTGGATCAGTAGTGGTGATATAGTTTATAAATTTATAAATAAAGATAAGTCCATACATTCCTCCTAATACTTTAGAGGAATAAATATCACCATAGTTGACAACATTAACAACACTGTTAACTCCTAGACACAAAAATCCAGCAGCCTTACAACGAGGTTCTTCAGTTGTCCATGTATCGTTGTAATTGTTATAGGCAAAAACATCACCATAATTTATAGTAAATTCAATCTTTTGTTTATGAGGGTGAATGTTGTAACAAGTTCCACCACTGACAATACTACCGCTACCTAAATCCTTACCGAATTCATCCTTCTCATTACGGACAATAATACCACCAGCATTTACCCATGAACTTGAACTTGAAGTACAGATAGAATAGATACTACCATTATTTGCTGAATCCTTTATCTGTGCATATTGATCTAGCATTAAGAAACAAATACCACCAGTTTCAACTTCAAATTCACCAGCATAACTGCCATATGAACCAGCAGAAATGATATAGTTAACATTTAATATATTTCCTAGATTAAAGCATGAAGATAGTATTGAGGCATTAATTGCTGTTATTCCCGCTGCCCGAGTTACTCCATAATATTCCCCAGAATTACTATATCCAGTACCACTATAACTTCCGTGAATGGTAATATCACCATTATTAACGCAGTTATGAATAGTGCCATCAACATCTGGATCCATTATTACATCATCAACCGATAAATCTTCATCAACAAATATTTTTTGATTAGCATTTTTATAACAAATTCCTGTAGCATAGACGTTGAAGACGACTACGACACCACTAGCTTTGGTATTAGATGTGACTTCAATATCTCCACCGTTATAAATGTTCTTTGCTGTACAATTAATACTTACCTCTTCAAAGCAACCAAAAACTTTTAGTTTCTTATAATCAGTAGAGCGATCATTTGATACATAAAGAGCATTTAGATAAGTACCAGCAGTTGTTTTTGTAAAGTTGACAGAGATATCGCCATCATTACGAATATTATCCAGATTGAAATTCAATCCTACTGAATTACCAGATAAGATCAAATTATAAAAGTTTACAGGGTTTGAAGTAATATAATTGATATCCCGATAATTATAAGACTGCTTCAAATTAGTATATGTTCCGATATATTTATCAGGATTTGCCACAGTATTATCTGTCATAGTTACAGGATAAGGTGATACTGAAACATATGATATTGTAATTATATCCGTAACCACCACATTATCTGACATAACACATGGAGCATATCGCCAAATAATAGAAATATCAATATTTTGAGCTGGTAAAGTCTGCAATACTTTTACATTATCAACATAAGCATACTTTTGAGTAAAATTGTATACTCCTGTGATGTTGGTGTTTGTTGAAGCAGTATAGGCAATACCCGCTACTTTCAAATCAATATTAGAATATGTTGAATAAGAACCACTTGAACCAGTTCGTGAATGACTTGGAGATAATGAATTATCATTGATGATATTCATCACTGAACGACTTGATAAACTATTATAATTTAGAGTAGTCGCATCTGTAGTGTTTTGAATATTTATTACTCCAGCAACACAAGCACTAGTTCCTGAAATTTCTCTGACATACATTGTGATATTACCATTGTTTAAAAACTGTCCTATGGCATCATATCCATAAGTGTGAAGACCAATAACTCCACCAACAAATATTTTTCCATAGCGATATGTTATTCCCGTAACACCAACAACAATGTTGCCATCATTTTCTAATTCACTGGCTTCATTAGTTATTCCGCTACCGATAACTCCACCAACATATTGATATAAATCACTGATATCAGTCGATGAAGGAAAACGCATCGCATAAATATTCATGCCATTTAAGCAATCAGTAATACTATTCAATTTATTTATTTTACCAATGATTCCCCCGATACTAGAACCACTTATACCAGCTGTTCCCATCGTCAATGTTTGGTATGAACCATCGATTATACCATTTGTTGTACAACCAGTAATAGTTCCTGAACTACTATAACCAACAACACCACCAGCATATGTCAAACCAAGACTGTTTAGTACTGTACTAGTTCCATCGCTCGTTGTGTTATTTTCATCTGTTGTTAGAATAATTTTACCACTGATATTAACATTGCTTATCAATCCACCTTCTTGTTTTCCAGTAACAATACCTAGAGCATTAGTCTCTAGATATGTATCCTGGCCAACTAAATCCAGTGGTCTAATTATAGCATTGATAAAGTTAATATTTTTTACTGTTCCTGAAAGAACATTAAAAAATCCATAACAGTGATATCCATTATAGGATATTCCTTCAGTTATAACTAAATTTAAAATTGAATTATAATCAGAAAATGTACCATCTTGAAGAACACAAGTATAACCATCATCAGCTCTTTCTGTGCTCTGAAATGTTCCAGAAAATACAGCATTACTCTTGTATAAGGCTTCTTCTGTTACCGCCATCATGTCGATAGTGTTAGCAACACGGTAATCAGCTCTTCTAAATGTTCCATATGAAGCGATAACTTTTGTCATATAAACTATTTCACTAGCACTAGTTATCTCAAAATATTTTTCATCATTAATATCAGTTTTCATTACCAATCCCTGAAGAATTGGATAAGTTAAATGCAAGACGTTTTGATATATAGCTTCATAAGTTATATTTGAATACCAGCCATTGCTCACCTGTTCCCCACCAACCGTTTTGTAATACGGGAAGTAATCATCAGTATAAAATTGAGCAGTGGTTAAACCCACAACATTAGTCTCATTTCCTGTAGTCTCCTGAAGGGTTGTAGGGTTAATATACAGTTTCTTGGTTGCGGTTACTGTGTCGCCTAGGATACTGGAATCATAATAAATATTTGAAACAGTTCCCCCTTGACTAGCAACATTTTCATATAATATAGCAAATCTTGTTGATTGTGATTGGTAAGTTACTGAAGATGCAATTACTCGGTTGATGGCCACATAGGAATTTTCAAATGTTCCATAATTGTAAACCATTAATCCAGCAACAGCAAAGAAGCCACCTTCTACAGTTAATCCAGCTGCATTTCCCCGGAAATCCTGAAGGTAAACATGACTAACAGTTCCAAAATTCTCTCCAATAAAGGAAGATGCTGTACTCAATGTTCCAAATTTATCTGGTTGTAACATGACAACATCTTTTAATCCAACATTCTTAACAACACCATATTGACCAATCTTAGCAAATAAGGCATAAGAGCTTAAACTATATGCTCCTTCTTCATATGCTGAGTACTCTGTTACTGTTCTGATTGGTGAATAGAACAAATCATATATAACAAAACCTTGTCCATCAAATGTTCCAGAAAAAGGATCTTCTCCCCAACCAATAGGTCTAATAAATTTATATAATCTTGAAGCTTCACTATACTCAATATTGTTACCTAAGACATAATTATATGTCAAGTATAATGACTTGTAGCTTGAGGAATTACATACTTCACCAAAGTAATACATCTCTAGCCCATCACCAATAACGATTATGTAGTCTAGACTAGGATCGCTCATTACTGTAGTAGGATCGATTGGTGTTTCATTGCTATCAACAAAACTACTCATATCAACATATCTGGTATTGGTGGTATTTACAGTCTTGATTTCTGAAAGATTACTGTTCCAAACATCACTATTTAATCTAGTCGTCTGTTCTATCTTATCAGAATCGCTTAAAATCACCTTGCTTCCTATAAATGTGAAAGTTAAGGCAACTACTAAAACCATCAATACTAAAATACACTTTTTTATAATTGTCATTTTTCTAGCATTTTCCATAATTAATTTCCTCCTGTAGGTATTTCCTCAATACCCCATATTTGAGAAAAACGATTTGCTTGGACAACCTCTAATCTGATATTTAAAATTAAATCACAAGTATCACTATATGTTCTACTGATCTTAGGAATATATGAATCACCACCAAAAATAAATGGTAAGGTAACCTCTGTTCCTTTTTCTAATGGTTCAGTGTAGTAAACATACTTCGTATCAGCATCATAATACCATAGAGTACTATAACCAGTTTCTCCCGAAACTTTCCAACTATTATCAACAAGATTAAACGGAAAGATATTTTCCCCCTCGTGATAAATAGAGTAAACTTGTTCGGTATTAAAACTAGAGTAAAATCTGGTAATTGTCCATTCATCATAAACTCTTATTCGTAAATATGATGTAACATCTGGTGTTACTGTAATTTGTACTTTAAAATCATCTAAGAAGAATTCGTTGTATTCCTCTCCATCAGCAGCATATTGCTCCAAAACAGCTGATTTCATCGCACCATTAAAATACAATAATCCTTTTTCACTATCATAGCAGCCAGGTGCTTCAATAGGATTAAAAGCATTTTTTGTTGTTGTGACATCATATTCATCCGTATACTCAAAAAAGGCATCAATTTGTAATTCTGTGCCTCCTATATTTATTGTACCATCTATTGAAGCATCCTTTGAAAGCCAGGCAATAGTAAATGGTATCGATATTGCTAAAACTATAATAACTATCATCAGAATAACATAAGGGCTATTTTTCTTAATTATCGATTTCATAATCAGCACCTCCGTAATCATCAAGGCTTTGAATTGCTTTGACGCTAATAGTTATGTTAAATTGTTTGTTTAAGTAACCAGTTGTTGAATCAAGGTTGTAATAATCGCCGAAAAAGGCCACCCTTAAAGAAGCCGTATTTGAACCAGCAATTGTTGTCAATTCCCTTGTTGCTCCTTCATAGAATTCTTCTAATTGAGCAAAATTATAATATTGTACAGCCTGAAAAATATGGGCTGGATTGCTTGTTGAAAAACCTGGAATCATAGATGTATAAGCTGGATTAACTATTATCGCTCTGATAATGCTGCTGTAATCAACAACACTACTAGAATCAACATCTAGGATTATTAGATATAGTAAACCATGAATATATTTTGGTGTTAAATTATTGGTATCATTATCCAATATTTCTACCTTATTTCTAATTGGAATTAAACCAGAAGATACAATCCCAGTATTCGTAATGTTAATATCGTAATAAGTAGCTAAACTATTGAAAATGCTGCTCTTTTCTGTAGCAATATCATTAGCAATATCAACATATGCCAAATCATTTAAATCAATAGTTGTAACTATTGTTTCACTACTGTTTACCTCAATATTTATATCTGCTTTAACCTCACCCATTGCGAATGTTTTACTCTGTGAACCAGTTGATGTTAAATATGCCAAAGATGTACCTAAACCAATGGCTAATACCATGATTAATGCGATATTAAGTACAATAACTTTGGCACCATTACTCATTTTTTTCATGTATAAGCCACCTTTCTTAGTTTTACTTCTCAGTAGGCTCTTCTTCTTTTTTACCTTTTTTTAATTCTTTGATAAGTGTTGTTGTCAAATAACCGATTACAATAACACTAATAAAAGCGATGATAAAAGTTTTACTACTGATGACACTAATTACAAAACCTAAATAACTGATAGTAAAGACAAATTTACCAACAAAATCATCAGCTGAAATTATTTCATCAGGAGCCGCTCCATCTCTGATTCCTTGAGTTTGAATTTGATCCAATTCAGAATTGATATAGATTACTTCATGAGTAACATTATGTCCCTCATTGTTAACAAAAGTGATATAATCACCAACAATGATATTGTCATAGATTTCATTCTTCTCAAATGTCTTAATGTAAATGACTGAACCCGTTTTAATTTCCGGTTCCATACTTCCAGAAACAACTACCAGTGCTTTATATCCCAGTAGATATAGAGTAAAATGAGCGATAATTGCTAATATCAATATCCCAGCAATTGTATATCCGAAATATTCAAAAAACTTTTTTGTTTTTTTCATTTTATCAATTATATTACTAAGCAGCTAAGCCTGTTGAGAAATCAATTGAACCCATATCGGCCCATTCAACATACTCGTCTTGTTTAGCTTGGAAAGTAATTGTGATGACTAACCCTGTAGCAGCTTCATAATCGTTTCCAATTAAAGCTCCATTGTAGGCAAGAGATGTAAACATTGTATAAGATGCCGTGCTTATAGCAATTGTCTCATTAGCAGTTGCTCCTAAATACCAATAATTGTCATCACCATATGTCCATGCTAATGAACTGATGTTAGTAACTATCCCATTGCCTCCTACTTCACCAGTATAAATGACTCCAGTAGTGGGAACACCACCAGCTACAGTAGTATATGTGATTAATATTCTTAATTGTGATACAACTGTAGAGGAGTTTGTTACAGAGAAATCAGTAGCTACAAGATTCTGACCAGGAACTATTGGACTTGTATTATCTATTAAAGCTCCATTCAAAGTATATGAAATATCTCCCATTGTAAATGTTTCGGTAGCATTATCGGTATCAGTTAACCAAGCACTAGTAATTCCATATGTCGCTGCTGCAAGAACAACAACTAATGATATTATTAATGCAATAATCTTTCCTTTTTTCATTTTATATCTCCTTTATCCTTAATTCTCTATCAATGTTGTTGAAAGAACATCCCATTCAATGTCTTCCCAACTCACATTCTTTTTTTGTTTTGCTTCAAAAATAATTACCAATCCTATTTTTTTTGTCATCAGATTTGAGCCCGTAACATTACCATTGGTATATAGACTAGAAATTATCTCGATTGTTAGAATTGATTCTAACTCATCATAGGCTGGTATAACAGGATTCTCGACTCCATAATAGTAGTACCAATATCCATCGATTTCATTATAGATGAAATTGTCACCAACCACTCCAAGAACCTGAACATCTACTGATGAAGTATTAGTATTTTCACTGGTGAAGGTTATTACCTCACCGTCCTCAAATTGATAGGCTATTTTAACCCTCAATTGTGATTCAATCGATGAATAATTTTCAATTCCAATAGGACTATCCTCTATAACCAATTCTTGACCTGGAATTACATTTCCTAAGGTACTTGAGTCTTTTAGTCCACCAGTCAAAACATAATGAACCGATCCCGTTTCAAAGGTCACATTTTCGGTAGCTCTTGAAGCTACAAACCATCCATATGTCGCCCCAAGAACTGCGATGCAGGCAACAAGAAGCATTATTATACTAAATATAAAACTTTTTTTCATAGCCTTCACCTCAGAAATAATAAAAAGCCAGCACTTATATAAGATAAGCAACTGGCTGTCATGCTCATCTATGTAAATGAGTTTTAGACCCTATAGTTTTGCGTCATCGCCTTTCGGTGACTTTGCCACAAGGTAGTAGATTTATAACTCTACTTATTATCTAATTCTTTTGTGATTTCTTCTTTGATTCTTTCCCGTTCTTTTTGAATATCGCTTTTTAATTTTAAATTGTATTCTTCCTCTAGTTTCAATTTATTTTTCTCTTTTAAAGTTTTATAAATCTTAACCAGTTCTGTCACCAATAGTATAGCAAATATAACAATTACAATGGCGAATAATGCAAATCTTTTATTTAAAACTATCTCTCCTAAGTTCAATATGGAACCATGTTTGATAACTTTACCAACATAATTACTGATAGTCACAACTTCCTCATCAGGGCTGGGATTATTAATTCCTTGGACTGTTAATTCCCCACTTGGAGATATTTCAATAACCCGATGGATAATGTAAATACCCATTTCTGAATGATAGATGACATCATCACCAACAATTATAGAAGAAAACTCGACATCTTTTGCCAGGACGAATTCGCCAGGCATAATTTCTGGTTCCATTGAGCCAGTCGGAACAACCGAATAGGTATATCCAAATATTTTAAATGGTTCATTATTGCGATACGCTTGTGTACCCAAAACAAGAATGAAAAGTGCTATTAAGAAGAAACAAACAGTCAATATGGATATAACATATTTTATTATCTTCTGAACCACTTAAATCACCTCTATTATTTACACTCAATAACAATCTTATTTATATCAAATCTCTGACCAATATAATCATTGTTATCAAAGCCAGCGCCCTCATAACTTACATTAAAGAAAATTGCTAAGATAGAATTATTACCATCGATATCCAAAGTTTCACTTTCAGCCATGAAGTATCTATCTGTTTCAGCCGTAAAATATATTTTATTTATTCCAGCAGTTAGATTAGAATACATCGTTTCTAAAGTAACATCATCTGTTGCTGTCAGATAAGTAATACTTAAAACTTCATAATTAAAAGAATTTTGAATTCTTTTGGTAACCTCAGCTCCCAGTTCTGTCCAACCATTTACCTCATCATATCCTTCTGATATCACATCATATAGATATGCACTGACGTGGCCATCGATATTTCCCGTATTTTCAATTATCAAAACAAAGGAATAAGTATCTCCAGGAATAGCATTCTCAAAATTAACTTCGCTAGTCGTTGTTAGAGGTCCACTTAAATCCCCGTCAATGAATTGTTTTAAGGAAAAACTGGTATCAATTTCACCAACAGTATTAACTATGTCATCAGTTCCTGCTTGATTACTGATACTCCACCAGGCAAAACCAACAGCTGCCATTAAAAGGATTGTTCCAATTAAGGCAATAAGAGAGGAAAATATTGATTTACCTGCTAATAATTTTTTAAGCATTGGTATCGTCCTTCTTTTCTATAATTGTACTATCTTTCTTTCCCGATAATTTATTATCAATCTTTTGTTGATTTTTTGCTTTTGCTTCAGCAATCTTGGCTTCTCTTTTAGCTAATTCTTTTTTCTTTAACTCTTGCAAAGAAAGAGCAGCCTTTTCTTTTTCTCTTGCTAATTTCTTAGCCAAGCGATCTCTTTCAGCTTTTTCTTTTGCTAGTTTGTTTTCAAGAGCTTTCTTAGCTTTTGCTTTATTTTGTTCCTCAAGCTTCTTCAGAGCTGCTTTTGTTCTTTCCTGTTCAGCTTGTTGAACCAATTTCTTTTCTTTCTTTGTCTTCTCAGTTAAGCTCTTAAGCTCACGTTGAATTCTTTGTTTTTCCTTAGTGACAGCATTCTTTTCTGTTGTTATTGCTGTCAATTTATCCTTAATCTTAGCTTTCTCTTTGAGATATAATTTCATCTCTTTATCCAGCTTAGCAATATATGTCTTTCTAGTTTCTTTGCTTCTTGCGAGAGTATTCTCTTTAATCAATTTATTATTAGCAGCATCCATTTCCTTCAATAAACGCTTTTCAAGTCTAATAGTATTTTGATAATCAATTTCCTTGGTCTCTCTTACTGCCTTCGCAATTTGAAATCTTCTTCTGGCAAGCTCATAATCGGCTTTTGGATTTTCTTTGTTTACCAAACGGCGGAAGATATCTTCCTCGTTTTCAAGATCAAATACCGAATCGAACAAAGCATTGCTTATAGCAATTACTTCTCTTAAAGATTTTCGAAGAGCAATTTCATATGTTGAAGAGTTTCTTTTATTCTCATCTAGCTTCTTGTTGAAGGTATTACGATACTGTGTCAGGAAAAATTCATTTACTGTATTATCAACAATGTTTATTGGATCAGGACGATCGATAACATCATCGGGATGAACTACCCTAACCTTCATCAATTTCTTACGATGAACTTCATATTCAGAAACATTTTTAAATTCTTCTACGCGATCTTCGGAATTGCTCTGAACTGTTGTGTAGGTGATTAATGCTAAACGACTTACACTTGTTGCAAAATCTTCTTCGATACCGATTGCTCTCTCTTTAACCTTTACATCATAGAATAAACCAGAATACTTATCCAGGAATAGCCATAATGTATAGCAATTCTTAAAATCAGGATTTTTCAAGATGATATTTGTCTTAATAATTGGAGGATTAACCCTTTTAGTCTTTTCAAGACTCCTTATAAAAGGAGATCCCCGAAAACCAATTATCATATTATGAAGTTTTTCAATTCTTTCCAGTAATGCTCTATTGTGATCATTGATATCACTATCCTGATCTTTTCTGATTACCATGTCGATATCCAGTTTAACTTCAGTGCCTTCAATGTTAAAAACAGAATTCATGTTGATGTGATCTTTTACATAAGACTCAACATTTTCTTTGATTACATTATAACGAGCTTCAACAAACAACACCAATCTGAATATCAAACTCACCAAAAAGCGATTTTCATAAGTTGCAAATTCTTGTTCTGAAAAGGTAGTCAATATCTTTTTAGGAACAACACTATCTTGTTTTATTTCTCTAATGTATTGAGTGTGCGATGCTAAATGTCTTACTGATTCAGCATTAGTCTTTTTTGCTCTCTCAATATCAACAACTTCGCGGTCATATCTAATAGTTGACTTGGGATTTTTAATTATTTTATCGATACTAGGGAAATATGATTCCAAAGTACCAATCCATTCCTCATCAAATACTTTTGTTTCTGAAAGTTCTTTCCGATAAAGATTATTTTTACCGGCTAGAAACGAATTATAGAAGTACTCGGGAAAAGCATTCTCAGCTTCGTTTTTTGCTAAGATATTATTGAGACTCTCAAAATATCTATCTAAGTCATCTTTAACTCGCATCTAGATCCCCACTTTCTAAGCAGCTTTTAATAAATCTGTTAAATAACTAATCGATATAGAGAAGGTATCCTTTCCAAACAATTTATTAAATAAAGCTATTAATTGCGCTATTTCTTGTTGTAGGAACGAAATATTTAAACTTTCAAACTTTCTTAATATTTTATATGTAAGGAAGAAGTCAATTGCTTCTAAATCTTTACCACCACAGGCAACGTATGCTGGAACAAAGTCTTTTAATTGTTTCATAATACGATTACCGAAAGTAATCTTGAAAGTCCTTGATATGAAATCATCTACCTTCAATATCTTATCCATTATTTTACTATCCATAGGATTAGCTTTAATTCCCTCTTGAAAAAGGTGTTCCAAATAATCATAACTCATGTCAATTGATTCTGTATATGGAGCATCAATATACTCAGCCCTATAATTCATCTCGATAGTTATTGCTCTATCGTATACCTTATCGGTAATAGTAAAGGTTGAGTCATCACGGTTGGCTGTACCAACAAACCAAAGATTTTGAGGAACTAAGATCTTTCCATCTCTCAAGTTCTTCGGATCATTTTCCCAAACATCAGGGACAATGTCAATCTTCCATTCGTTTACATTAGGCATTTCCATAATTGACAAGAATTCAGCAAAGTAATATTCAATTCGCGCTAGATTCATTTCATCAAGGATGATGAAATTCATATCTTCGCGATATGTTGCTTCATACAATGCTTTTAAGAAATCTGTTTCATTAAACTTCTTAGTAAATTCATTCAAGTAACCAATCATCTCAGCACGATCACGCCATGAAGGCTGTACTGAAATAATTGAAGCATCACTCTTAAAGAATTTTCCCATAGCATATGGAAGCGAAGTTTTACCTGTACCAGATATACCTTGTAATATAAGGATCTTAGATGTTGCCATACCAGCAAAGAATGCTCTGATTTCTCTCTCACCATAATACAAAGATAATTGTGAAGCTGAGAAACTAATAAAACGATGAACCAATTCTGGAAGACTAATCATATCTTCTGGTTCCATAATGATAGATGTAATCTTAGTTTTATATTCCTCATCAACATTGATTAACTTTGTAAATCTTGATGGAGTAGCAATCTTCTTCTGTGTTTCTTTTATACCAAACTCTTCATCTGCTTCTGAGTTATAGCCTCCAACACCACCAACACCTAAATTAGATACCTTCATTGCAAGAATTTTATTCTTCTCATCAACAAGTTCTGCAGTCTTAATGTTTAGCATAGCTATCTCTTCAAGTAATGAATCCTTTTCAATTTCACGACGGGTGAAACGAATATACTTTCTAAATAATTGAATTGCTCTTAAAATAACAAAAGTAACAAAAGCTAAATTTATTATCATTACGACAACTTCAGCAATCCAATCAAGTGGTTTAAACTTATTGCTTGAATTGATCAGATATTCAAAATATCCAACAATGTCGTTAAATAACAAATTACTAAATGCTTCCCATAGTCTAGTTAAAAACAGCCAAATATTTGAAAAGAAAGTACGCAGGAATTCTATGTAATATCTTGAAAATTCAACCATATATACCCTCTTTCAAGAAGAAACTAAAATATTAGTTTATTCTTGTTTCTCATTCTTTTTTGATTCCATTTCAGCTAAAAGTTCAGCACGGATTTTCTCTTTTTCCGCTTCTAATTCTTTCTTAGCTTTCTCTAATTCTTCTTCGTGTTCCTTAGCTATATCCTGACTAAGCTTATCTTGCTTAATCTTCATGATATTTGTAACTAATACAAACGCTTCAAACACTAAGAATATTGCAGTTGGTATAACTACAACTAGTAAGAAACCATTTTCGCTTCTCACATACTTCATAGTCTTACCAGCGTTATCCCATTGACCCGTATAAACAGCTAAGACTTCACTTTCGCCAACTGTTTCATACTTTGTTGAATCATTAGTTCCCCCTGGAACATAATCATAAGCTGGTGTTAAAGCAACTTTATCACCTTGAGTTATAAAAATAACTTCCCCAGAAATACTTTCTTTAATATCAACCACTCTATGAGTGTTAAGAATTATTCCTAAACCGTCTACATAATAAGAGAATGTAACAATATCTCCAACTTCAATCTTTGAAATCATTTTTTCTCGATTGCTATCAGTTACTTTTTTAACAAAGATTAGATCATCTCTAGTGAATGAATCTTCTTCTTCACCATCCATAGAATCTGTTTCTACTGTTAAAAATCCATTACCTAAAATACCTGGAATATCCAAGTTATCTTTAACTCCAAAATTACTAATTGAAAAAATTACTAAAAAGGCAATAAATACGTAAAATACAACATTTAATACTATTTTAATTATCTTCCAAGACTTTTTTTCGCTTTTTTGTTTAGTTTCCACATGAACCTCTTTCTTCATATCATGTACTTTTACCAAAATATGATTCTATTTCATATTTTATCATAAACACTAACAATATGCAAATATTAATGTTAGGAACGTCATAGTAAAAACCATAACGTTCCTAAAGTATTCTCTATTTATACTAAAGATATTTTCTTACTAATCTTTCTTTACTGTTTTTATTCAATAGTAGGAAGTGTAGTAGTAAATGCTATTTTAACTTGTAATTGACCATTAAAAATTGCATTGTAACATTCTGCATCCCAACCCTCAAGCCATATACGTACAACTACTGAAGTTGTTGCCCAACCTGCTTCATTTAATGCATCTGATGTTGTAGTTATAGCTGCTGTATTAGCTGTACCAAGATCAATTGTAGTATATGCAGGAATTGTAGGTGCAGTAGTACTAGTGTAACCTTTTTTAGCTTTGTAATAGTTTAGTGCTCCTTTACTCCAATCACTTGACATGCCAGATGTATTATTATCTGTTGTTGCTTCTTTTTCGTAAATAACTGTACTTGTACCTATACCAGTAAATGACATTCTTGCAGAATTGTCTGGATATACATTGAATGGATCACTATTTTCAGTTACCGAAGTAGATCCATCAATCGCGAAGGCAATATCAGGTTGCCAAGAAAGCGCTGGTGAAACAATTGTAGTATTTGTCTCATCGATATATATAGCTTCGCTAATCTTTCTTGTTCTAATATTAATAGTAAATTCAACATAATGACTACCAGATACAGCATCACTAGTAGCTGTTGTTCCATCTGCTAAAAGTGAAGCTAAAGTTGTAAATTCATTATAGCCATTAGGTGTTGATACAGCTGTTAATTTTGTTCCTGAAACACCAGTTAATCCTTCGATTACTGATCCATCAATTGTTGATGCCCAAACACCATCTACTACAGAAAGTTCTATACCTTCTGCACTTGTTACATCGATATCAAATTGTTCTACCTTTGCAGTATTTGTAAGTGTAAACCATGCATAAGTAGTAGCGCCCATTGCGATAACAGCGAATACTACA
>JAQUYR010000125.1 GCA_028691715.1 Bacilli bacterium
AGTCGAATATTTCAATTTGACAAACAAATATTAATTTGATATAATATACTCTGACCAAAATGAAGGACAGAGGTGATGTTTTTTGGTTCCTCTCATATGCTTAACTGCATTTTTTAATTCAGAATTTTTTATAAAGAATTGGGGCTTAGGTATAGCCCTACTCATATTACTTGTTTTATTATTGTTGGCATCTGCTTTTTTCTCATCAACAGAGACAGCATATTCTAGTGTTAATATCATTAGATTGCGTAATTATCTAGAGGAGAAGAAGAAAGGTGCTAAAAAGGCTGTTTATATTGCTGAGAAATTTGATGTTACTTTAACAACAATTTTAATCGGTAATAATTTTGTGAATATTGCTGCGACTACTGTGGCTGCTTTTATCGCGGGACAGACAATTTTGAACCCAACATGGGCTAATATCATTAATACAATTTTAATGACGCTTATAGTATTGACTTTTGGAGAGATATTACCGAAATCAAATGCAAAAGAAAATGCTGAGAAAGTTGCTCTAAGAAATTCAGGGGCAATGTTTATTATCATTAAGATATTATGGCCCTTAACATATATATTTTTAAAGTTAAAACAGACTGTTTTTAAAAAGGATTCTGGTAATTCCAATACACCAATGGTCACTGAAGATGAACTTGAATCCATTATTGATACAATGGAAAATGAAGGTGTCATCGATAGTGATGATGCTGAATTATTACAAAGTGCTATTGATTTGAGCGACAAAACAGTATATGATATCATGACACCCCGAGTAGATATGGTTGCTATTGATATTGATAGTACTGTTGAAGAAGTCCGGGATTTATTCTTAGAATATCAGTTTTCACGTATGCCAGTATTTAAAGGTGATAAAGACCATATTTTAGGAATACTTCGTGAGAGAGATTTCTTTGCTTCTCTAATTTTAAATAAAACTGTTGCTATAAATGAACTTTTATCTCCTCCTTTTTATGTTTCAAAAAGCACTAAGGTGGATGACTTATTGAGAAAGATGCAAATCCAAAAGACACATTTTGCTATTGTTTCAGATGAATATGGTGGAACAAGTGGTGTTGTGACGATGGAGGATGCTCTTGAAGAATTAGTCGGTGAGATATATGATGAATATGATGAAGAAGAAATCGAAAGATTTACTAAAATAGACGAAAACAAGTATTTACTATCATCCGATATGGAAGTTGAAGAATTATATGAAAAACTTCAACTAGGAACACCGCCATATTCAAAATATACAAATATTGGTGGTATGCTCTATGAGGCTTCTGAAGTTACTCCATATGAAGGAATGAAATTAAGCTTTGATGCTGAGTATGAAGAAGAAAGCCTCAGCAATCCAGTACACAAATTTTATCGCCTTGATTATACCATTAAGAAGGTTGAGAACCGTCGAATCAGGCTTGTTGAATTACTGGTAAGGGAAATAGAAATGGAAGATGGCGAGTAAGAAATAAAGACTAAATTCTAAATTTAGTCTTTTTTTTATTATTATCTTTAAATAATAATTACTTAATGATATAATATAACGAGTTGGAAAAAGTGAGGTTTTTATGAGTACATTGCATATGATGATAGGAATTCAGGGAAGTGGGAAAACAACTTATACTAAGAGGGTAAAAGAAGAATTTAATGCTGAAGTAGTTTCTAGCGACAGGATTAGAACCCTTCATCCGAATTGGGAAGAAGCCAAGATATTTCCCGAGGTTTATCGTTTATGTGCAGAATATTTAAAAAAAGGTATTGATGTCGTTGCTGATTCAACAAGCATTACTCCTCGTGTCAGAACAAGATATATTGAATCTGTGAAAGCCTATGATGTTGATTTTGAAGTAGCAGCATATTTCTTAAACGTTCCATATGAGGTATGCTATGAAAGAGTTTCCCGAAGAAATCTCGATTTAAAGGAAAGATTTTTACCCCTTGATGTCATCGTCTCATATATGAGTCGAATGATTCCCCCAACAATTGAAGAGGGATTTAAATATGTAAGAGTATATGATCAAGTTGATGATATATTACTAAAAGATCTAGTCATTGATAAGAATCAAGGATATGCTCTTTATTTTAAGGCGGGGAATAGTGTCATTGAAAAATATAATGGTAAAAAAATAGTATCAACTAACGATTACATCAATCGTTATACAAACTTTCGTCTAGCTTCAGTAACAAAACAATTTATTGCTAGGGCAATTGTTCAACTGGTTAATGATGGCTTGTTATCATATGATACATTGTTAATAGAAATTTATCCCGAACTTCCGGAGTGTTTTAACAAAGTTAAAATAATCAATATGCTCAATCATACTTCGGGTATTCCTAACTATGAGGATATGACTCATGGAGAAGAACAAATCCTTGATGAAGATGTCCTTTGTTACCTATACACCATAGAAAAATTATATTTTAACGTTGGGGAGAAATATCAGTATAGCAATACTGCTTATGTTCTACTCGGACTAATCATTGAGAAAACAGTTAAAGAAAAGTTATCTGGTGAAAAGTTTGATAAATATATTGAAAGAGAGATATTCAAAAAGGTGGGAATGACCAATTCTTTTGTCAATCATCAGGGAACAACAAATGTTATCAATCGCGCTTATGGCCATAAATTATTAGATGGTGAGATGATTTTGAGTGACCAATATTGGTGCAGTGCCACTATTGGCGACGGAGGATTTTATTCATCAATAGATGATTTGATAAAATGGCTTCAATTTTTAAGAAAAGATGATATTAGCAAACAAATGTTTGTTCCTAATATTTTACCAAATGGTAAAAACAGTGAATATGGTCTTGGAATTAGAATTGTTGAAAAAGGTGATGTGAAGATAATCTATCATTGTGGTGAAACGATTGGAACAAATACAATTGTTGGATTTTTACCTGATTTGGATATGGAATTCATTTTCTTGACAAATATGGATGGTATTAATTGTTCTAAATTTATAGGAAATCTCTTAGAATA
>JAQUYR010000029.1 GCA_028691715.1 Bacilli bacterium
CCCTTTAGCATCATTTTCAACAATCGGTTCAGAGATATAATACTCATATGTTCCGTCGCGACGAAGGTTGTCCTCTGGTCCAAGGCCAGATACCAAACAGATATTTTTAAGGTTCAAATCACCATCATCTTCTTCTAAGAAATTCACGCAGATGCTGTCAAAAATTTCAATGCCAATTTTTTTATAGTTTTCTGGAAGAACCATCAGGCGAGTACCTTTTAAAATAGCATAGGCAATCATAGAACTACCGCTGGTTTCGAGATAATTTCCTGGGGCATTTCCCATATCAACGACATCATAAAACAGTTTTGTTTTTTCATCTTGATATAGGAGAAGACCATTGATAGCTTCAATAAAGATATCTGACAAGATTTTTATCTCGTTTTGGTTTTCTTTTTCAATATAACCGATGACATCAATCAAAGCGACGATATACCAACCTATGGATCTCAGCCAAAATGATTTTGAAAGGCCGGTGTTTTTATCAGCCCAGAAGATTGATTTTGTTGAATCAAATCCGTGGTAATATAACTTTTTATTCTCATCAAACATGTATTGACGAACATTTTGAAATTGTTTGATTATATCAGGATAGTTTTTTTTACCATCCAAGTAATTCTCATATTGAATATAAAAAGGCATCATCATATAAAGACCATCAAGCCAAACCTGATTAGGATAAATTTTTTTATGCCAGAAATTTCCCTCTGGGGTTCGGGGCTGCTTGATTAACTGCATTCTCGTATATTCTATAGCCTTCAGATATTTAATATCCGATGTTAAACGATATAAATCAAAGAGAATTCGACTCTCGCAAACATCATCTGTGCTATACTTTTCAATATCATAACCCATTATTATCCCATCATCATAAACATAAAAATCAATAAAATCAACGATAAAACTCAAATATTTTTCGTCTTTTGTTGTCTTATATAATTCTAAAAGGGAAGTCATCATGCATCCATCAACATAATTCCATGATGGGGAGCGATTACTCCTCATAGATTCTATATTCCATAGAGGGGCATTGGGTTTGGAAAATTTTATTAGTGTATCGATATATTTATTTATTTGTTCATACATAAAAATCCCTCCTTTTTAATTATATATAAAAAAAGTAAAAAAAGCAATAGCAATGAAAGAATAAGGAAAAAATTGTTTAAATATGTAAGCAAAAGTGATTTGAATTTGTGAAAAAATGTGATATACTAACAATAATGTCAAAGGAGAAATAAAAATGGAAGAAAGAAAAAAATATTCCTTTAGTAATGGGAAAATAACAATTGAAATTGCTAAAATTGGAGCAGAATTAAAATCTTTAAAAACAGTTGAAGGGATAGAATATATCTGGTGTGGTAATCCTGAATATTGGAATTTCTCGGCACCTTTTTTATTTCCGATTGTTGGAACGTTAAAGGATAAAAAGACAACAATAAATGGTAAGACATATAATATTATGCAGCACGGATTGTTAAGACATCAAGAATTTGAAATTATTGAGAAAACAGCAACGAGTATTAGTCTAGAAAACACATTTAATGAAGAAACCCTTAAGATATATCCTTTTAAGTATAAAGTAATTGTTACCTATATATTAAACGATTATTCTGTTGATACAAAGATAAAAGTAATCAATCTTGATAATGTTTTAATGCCTTTTAATTTAGGAGGCCATCCAGGATTTAATTGTCCATTATATCCTCAGGAATCCTTTGATGATTATACAATTCATTTTGAAAAAGCCGAAACTTTTCTTTCTCCTAAAGTGACAAAGGAAGCAACACTGAATTTTCTTGTCGCTGCCCGTGAGTACCGGGATTTAACAAACCTGCCTTTGAGAAAAGAAGATTTCAATTTGGATACAATTATTATTCAAAGAGTAAAGTCAAAAAAAGTTTTTTTAGTAAATAAGAATAATAAAGGAATATGTTTTGAATTTCCAAAGTTTAAAACTTTAGCAATTTGGACACCACATAACGATGCTCCATTTATATGTTTGGAACCTTGGATTGGTTATAATGATCATTATGATACTGATGGAGATTTCTTTAAAAAAGATGATTTGGTTCTTTTAGCTCCTGAAAAAGATTTTGAAGCTAATTATAAGATAACCATCTTAAATTAAAAGTAGGAAAAAACTTCTAGACAATAAGGGTATTAAGTGGTATAATAAAATATATTTTAGGAGGATTTTATGGTATCAAGTAATGATTTTAAAACAGGAATGACAATAGAGTATGAAGATAAGATTTATCAGATATTGGAGTTCCAACATGTTAAACCAGGAAAAGGACAAGCATATGTTAGAACAAAACTGAAGAATATGCGTACTGGTACAACAACAGAAATAGCAATTCCCTCAGGGATTAAAATTAAAAATGCAATAATTGAAAAAAAAGTTATGCAATATATTTATGATGGTGGTGATTCATTAGCCTTTATGGATATGGAATCATATGTTCAAATAGATATTCCTGCTGAGAGATTAGTTAATGAAAAAAATTTCTTGAAAGAAGGAATGGAAGTCACTGTAATTGATTATTCTGGAGAAATCTTGGGAGTAATGCTACCAGAAAAAGTGGTATTAGAAGTTACTGAATGCGATCCAAATGTTAAGGGAAACACTGTTTCTAATGCTATGAAGGGAGCAACTGTAGAAACTGGATATTCATTACAGGTTCCTCTTTTTATCGAAGTTGGCGATAAAATCATCATAGGCACATATGATGGAAAGTATAATTCAAGAGCATAAAGATAAATGGTAGATCAAAATTGATTTACCTTTTTGCATTTTATTTAACAAAAAGTGTAATTTATTTTTATGTGTTTATTTAAGGCGATCAGTATAGTATAATAATAAATGCAAAGGGGCACTGCAAATTATGTTTAAAATAAAGATAATAGGACCAGGCAAGAAGAAGCTTTTAGAAAAACTAGAGCCTTTTGAAACTAAAGACTATAAGTATGTTTTAACAAATGATGTCAATTTGTTTGAAAAGGATAAGATCAATATCGTCTTTCAGGAAGAAGATATTGATGCAATTTTAAAAATGGTTAAGAATATAGTCCTTGGGGAGGATTATTTTATTAATTTAGAAAACTCTTTAGGGGTAAAAAGAGTTAATGTAAGAAGTATTGATTATTTTGAAGCTCTGGATAATGATGTATTTGCAATAATGGGAAAAGAAAGACTATATGTTCTTGAAAAATTATATGTTCTTGAAGAGACTTTAGTCGATAGAAATTTTGTGCGTGTATCAAAATCTTTTTTAGTAAATATTTTAAAAATAGATTACATCAGGCCACAACTAAACTATAAATTAGAGTTAGTAATGCTGAATGGCGATAGAATAGATGTTAATAGAACATATATTAAATCGTTTAAGCAACGAATAAAGTTATAGGTGAGTGTATGGAAATTTTTATAATTATATTATTAGTAATATTAATAGGGATAACCGTTTATTATGGATACTCTGCTCTAATCAATGAAAGATTGATTAGGAAAAAACAATATCTTGGAATAAAAGGCTTGAAAAATGTTTATAGTTCTCGCCTAAAGACATTCACCTCATCAACAACAGTGGTGGCAATGGTTTTGTTTGCGGTTATGTTTTTTCCAATGGAAAGAGAAGTAGTCTTGGGATTTGGAAACGAGGAGAATTATGAAAATGTTGTTGACAGTTTGCTTTTTTCTACCGATGAAAATGAAATACAACGATTAGCTCAGATTACTGAAGCTAAACTAGAGGTTTCTCAGGACAGTAAGATAATTGAAACAGCGAGCAATATATACATTGTTGGTAATGATAGTCTAATGTCACTTAATTTGAGTCAGGAAGAAAGTGCTGTCCCTTATTTAGAGTTTATTTATGATTCTGAAGAAACCAGCAGTATCAATGTTATCTCAAATGAAGATAAGGTTATAGTTTATCGTAACTGTTTTGAAACTTCAGCAACTCTTGGAGAAATTTATATTCATAGAAGTGATAATCTAGATTTGGAAGAAAAAATAAGTGTTAATGGCTATATTGAAAAACTATATATTGAAGATGAATACTTAAAAGTATTCGTTCGTCATAAAATAAAGACTTCTGATTTTTCAACAAATCAAGTAAAGCTATTCTTTGAAAAGGCAAATAAACAAGTAGCAGCTGATGTTGATGATACATATTATATTTCGGGAGGGATGATTAAACAATCGATGACGATTGCTAGAATTAATCTTGAGAGCTACAGAACAAAAGTTGAAACCTTTTATACATCTGATTGTTATTTAACAATAGATGAGGGTAAAGCATATTTATTATGTAATCTTCCAAGCAAAAACACCTATCTTCCTAAAAGCATAATTTTAGAGTACAACACCAACAGAATGAAAATGATTGGCGAGAGAGTTTTCGGGGGAACAGTTTATCATGAGGCCATCATCAGTGAAAATAATGATATATTGCTCTGTATTGTTCGGGAAAAGAGTGAGAGCAATCAATATTCAATGTTTTTGCTAGACGATAGTCTTGAAATAGTATCAAGTAAGGTTATTGAATTAAAGAAGGAGGAGTATCTAGGAGCAACTACATCATTCAATTATATTGCAAGCGATATAAAAGATGAAGTCGCTGTTACCGCTTTGAATGAAGAAACAGATGAAACCCAAGAGTTTTCAATCAATAACAATACTTTAAGAATAGGAAAAATTATTAATGGAAAGATTATTCAGATAAATGCTATTGATAATAAACTATATATGATCAGTTATTCAAAGGATGACATCAGTGATGATACTGAGCTCTTTACAAGCGATGAGGCAATAATTACCTTTAAATTAGCTAATTTCTTTGTTGATGATAATAACCTGAGACTTATTTATGAAACAGATAGTAAAATTGGGTATTTACGCTTTTCTTTAGAGAATGAAGTGCAATTGCTTAAATCCTATACTGTTGACAGGGATGACGAAGAAAGTGTTATCTTTACAGATAATCATATCGTTATCATCAAGGATGGTGCTATTACTCTATTAAACAGCGATGCTGAAGAGATTTTTACTCATCAAAAATAAACTATTAAGGCAAGGATTCTTGCCTTTTTTTGAATATTATAGTATCATATATATAGTGAGGTGTTTATAATGCTTTTATGTATTGATATAGGAAACACGAATATAGTTTTTGGAATATATGATCAGGAAAAGCTATTAGATAGCTTTAGGATAGAGACGAATTATCAGAAAACCGTTGATGAGTACGGAATAAGATTTCTGGAAATGATTAAATTCAAGGAAATAGATAAATCAGATATTACAGGAGTAATTATTGCTAGTGTTGTACCTCAACTGGATGGTGTTTTTGAAAAGATGATTCTCAAATATATCAAGATAGCACCGATATTTGTTAATTCAGGGATTAAAACAGGGATAAATGTCAAATTGGATAATCCCAAGCAATTAGGAGCAGATATTTTGGTAGGGGCTGTTGCTGCTACTAAAAAATATGGAGCTCCAGTAATAGTAATAGATATGGGAACGGCGATAACTTTTGCTTATGTTACCTCCAAGAAAGAGCTACTAGGGGGAATTATTATTCCTGGCATTAAGACCTCATACTCGAGCCTTATTCAAAAAGCATCTCGCTTAGAAGAGGCGAATATTGGTATCCCTAAGAATATTATCGGTAGAGATACTGTTTCAGCAATACAGAGTGGAATGATTTATGGAACTAGTTCTTTAATAGATGGAATTATCAGAAAGATTAAAAAGGAAAAAGGGGATTGCCAAGTAATAATAACTGGAGGAGAGGCAAGATATGTTCTTGACTTTCTTGAGGAAAAGGTAATAAATGAGGATGATTTAATTTTGGATGGCTTGAATTATATATATAACAAGAATATTTAATTACGAGATTAGAAGTGAAAAAATCTTCTAATTTTTTAATTAAATGAAGAGGAAATTATCTCATATTAACTCAAAAATCATTATAAAAAACTGAAAATAAAAAGGAATTAACTTGTTGACTTTCCTTATTTATTATTATAAAATATTCGCCATAAGGAGAAAAATCTATGGACAAATTGCTAAGATTGCTTTTGTTAATTTTTACAGCTATTATTTTGTCGGGTTGTAAGAAACAGTCCATAGATGAAGAAAGTATGGTAAGAATAACATTAGAGGATGGAAGAAAAATTGATGTTGAGCTTTATGCTGAGATTGCTCCTGTAAGTGTCGCTAATTTTCTAAAATTAGTCAAAGAGGAGTACTATGATGGGGTATGCTTTCATAGAATTATCAAAGACTTTATGATTCAAGCTGGGGGCTATTATTTAGAAGGTAATCAATTAAATGTCAAGGATGATGTTGAGCGAATTGTTGGCGAATTTAGTAAAAATGGTTACATCAATGATTTAAAACATGAATTTGGTGTTATTTCAATGGCAAGGAGTACAGATAATAATAGTGCCAGTGCCCAGTTTTTTATTTGCACAGGAACTTCACCGCACCTAGATGGCTCTTATGCTGCTTTTGGCAGAGTTGTTGATGAGGAAAGTTTAAATGTTTTAAAGGAATTAAATGATGTTGAGACACAGGATATTGGTTATGGCTTTCAAAATTTCCCAGTGGATGAAGTTAAAATATCTACTATCAGAATAATAAAACAGAAGTAAATTGTTAAAAGCAATTTGCTTTTTATTTTAAAATTATATATTAAAATTATGTTAACAAAACTTTATTATTATGGTATAATAAACATATGTAGAAAGATTTTATAAAGGAAAAAGGAGAAATCAAATGACAACTTTAAGTACGACTAATAATGAACTATTAGCGATTATTTTGCTAATTATTTGTGTAGTGCCAATTTTGCTTTTGGCATTGTTTGCTATCTTTAGAACAATTAATAGTAAAAGTAAAAAAGCTAAAGAACATATGGAAAACATTGAGAAGGAGCCAAAGGATTTAGAGCAACAAAAAATATTTTATGATGCCTATGGTGGATCAGAAAATATATTGGATATCATGATTGCTATGTCAAGAATTACCGTCCATGTTGCTGATATCGATAAAGTCAATGGTGATGCTTTGAAGGAATTAGGGGCAACTGGAGTTCTTCTTGTTGGGAACGAAGTCAAGTGTTCTTTTGGCGACCGAGCAAGTTATATCTATAAATTGCTAGAGAAGTAGGATTATTATGAGTAAGATTGATGAAATGGTAGTAAAAACTTTACGTGTTTTATCGGTTGAGCAAATTACTAGAGCTTCTTCTGGCCATCCAGGAATTGCTTTGGGAGCCGCTCCGATTATTCATGTATTATATTCAAGAATTTTAAAGTCTACCGCAAACAAACCAAAATGGTTTAATCGCGATAGATTTATTTTAGGAGCCGGCCATGGTTCAGCTTTGTTGTACTCATTGCTTCATATTGCGGGATATGGTCTAAAAATTGATGATTTAAAAAATTTCAGACAACTTCATAGTCGGACTCCAGGACATCCTGAAATGGACCTTACTGAAGGAGTTGATGCTTCAAGTGGACCTTTAGGCCAGGGAATTCCAGAAGCAATTGGAATGGCGATTGCTGAAGAACATCTAGCTTCTCGTTTTAATAAAGAAGATTATAAATTGATCGACCACTACACCTATGTTTTATGTGGTGATGGTGACTTGCAAGAAGGTCTAACACAGGAAGCGATGAGCTTAGCTGGTCATTTAGCTTTAAAAAAGGTCATAGTTTTATATGATTCTAATGATATCCAGTTAGATGGTGAGGTATGTTTTGCTAATACAGAAGATGTTTCGAAAAAGTATTCATCTATGAACTGGAATTATCTTTTAGTAAAAAATGGCAACAACATGGAAGAAATAGTAGAAGCTATCAACGAAGCTAAAAAATCGGATAAACCAACAATTATTGAAATAAAGACAACCATTGGTTATGGCTCTTCAATGGCTGGAACTTCCAAAGTCCATGGGAAACCGCTTGGTAAAGAAGAAGTTGTTCTGATGAGAAAAGATTTAGGCGGTGAAGAATTCACCGTTAATAAGGATGTTTATGATTTTTATGATGGTGTTCGCCTAAAAGGACAGGCTTTATACAATGATTGGCTAGAAGTTTGTGATAATTATCAGGAGAAATATCCTGAGGATTTTAATCTATATACAAAAATGATAAATGATGATTTTGCGATTGATTTCAATAAAGAAATTGTTGATTTTCCTAAGGATTACTTTAAGTCTACAAGAGTTTCTGGTGGTGAAATCCTAAATGATATCAATAAGATTCATTGGGGAATGATTGGTGGATCTGCTGATTTGACTTCTTCAACAATGGCAAAAGGAGCCGATGGCAATTTCTGTAAAGAGAACCGTCTAGGAAGAAATATCAATTTTGGAGTTCGCGAGCATGCTATGGCTGCTATTTCAAATGGTATTGCTCTTCATGGTGGTCTTCGACCATTCTGTAGTGGTTTCTTTGTCTTTTCAGATTACATGAAACCTGCGATAAGGTTATCCGCTCTGATGAAGTTACCAGTTATCTACATCTTTACTCATGACACAGTGGCAGTAGGTGAAGACGGTCCATCACACGAGCCGGTTGAACAATTGACAATGCTAAGAAGTATTCCTCACCTAAATGTTATTCGACCTGCTGATGCTATCGAAACCAAAGAAGCCTGGGAAATCGCTTATAATACCAAGAACAGACCAACAGTCTTAGTTCTGACAAGACAAAATGTTCCTATGGTCAGAACTAAATTTTCTGATTTAACAAGTCTTGGAGCTTACGTTATTTCAAAAGAAAAGAATAGAATCGATAAAATAATCATCGCTACAGGATCTGAGGTCAGTTTAGCTATCGAAGTTCAAAAGATATTGTTGGCCAAGGGTTTTGATTCCCGAGTTGTCAGTATGCCATCAGTAAATCTTTTTGAAGCTCAAAAAGATAGCTACAAAGAAGAAGTTTTACCATCAGCGATTAAAGCGCGTTACGCCATTGAAATGGGAGAAGCTAGTCATTTATATAAATATTTAGGTTTAGAAGGAAAACTTTTTAACATTTCACAGTTTGGTCTAAGTGGCAAAGCGGGAGAAGTAATCGCTGATTTAGGATTTACCCCTGAGAAAATTGCTAAGAGAATTTTAGAGTAATAATTAAAGCTTATCTTGATAAGCTTTTTTTATAAATGTTTTAATTGTTTCTACTAATTTTTGTTTTAAAATGATATAATAACAATATAGTTGAGTAAATGGAGTGATGATATGAATTTTTTAAAAGAAATTGAAAAGAATAAAGACGAATTCATTAAAAGAATTCAGGAATTAGTGCAAATACCTAGTGTTCTTGAGGAGCATCCAGAATCTTTGATCAACCCTTTTGGAGAAGAGATTACAAAGAGCTTAGAGTATGTCTTAGCTCTTGGAAGAGATATGGGATTTAAAGTCAAGAATATTGATAATGTTGCTGGACATATTGAATATGGTGAAGGGGAAGAAATAATTGGAATTTTGTGCCATATTGATGTTGTTCCTGCTGATGGTGATTGGAAATATCCACCATTTAGTGCTACAATTGAAGGTGACAAAATTATAGGTAGAGGAACTACTGATGATAAGGGACCAACAATTTGTTCTTTATTCGCTTTGAAAATGATCAAGGACTTAGGAATTAAACTGAATAAAAGAGTGAGAATAATTATTGGTACTGATGAAGAGACAGCTTGGAGAGGGATCAACAAGTATCTTAGTGTTGAAAAAATGCCCGATGTTGGCTTTTCTCCTGACGCAGATTTTCCGTTGATATATGGTGAAAAGGGAATTTTAACTTTTGACTTAGTTTCTAAGAATAGTGATGGCAATTTAAAAAGCTTTTATTCTGGAAAACGCTATAATGTAGTTCCTGATTATGCTAGCATGGAATATACAAAGGATTTAAAAGATGATTTCCTAAAATACCTTAATGATTTTGGTATTAGAGGAAAAGTTGATGGTAAAAACTATCAGCTTTACGGAAAAAGCGCTCATGCTATGATGCCTGAAGCGGGGATTAATGCTGCTATTTTGCTCTCTAAATTTATGAGCAAATATTCTTCAAATAATTTGCTTCGCTTTACAAGTGAGAAATTAAGTGATTCTCGGCTAAAGGATTTAGGGTTGGGATTCACAGATTCAGAGATGGGAGACCTGACAATGAATCTAGGAATATTTAGAATTGATGAAAAAGAGGGTAGAATAGGACTAAACTTTAGATATCCAATTAATTTTGACAGCCAAAAATTTGTTTCAGATTTTAGAAATCAAGCTCAAAAATATGGTGTTGAACTCGAATTTAAAGAAGATAAAGCTCCGCACTATGTGAATAAAAATTCAGAGTTTATTAAGATATTACACAATGCTTATATTGAATATACTCATGACGACAAAACACCACTAAAGACAATTGGTGGGGGAACATATGCCAGAGCTATAAAAAATGCTGTGGCCTTTGGAGTAATGTTCCCTGGTGATGAGGAATTAGCCCACCAGGCTAATGAATATATTTCTATTGATAAAGCAATGTTAGCAACAGCGATAATTGCAAAGGCTATAGTTGATCTAGGAAAATAGTATGCGATTACGGAAAATAAAGAATATTAATGAAAAGATTAAAAAGTACGAAGGAACAATTGCTTTTAATGCTAAAGACAATAAAGGAATGTGGAAAAAATCGTTTGGTAATAATAACCCTGTTTATTTAGAAATAGGGACTGGTAAAGGAAATTTTATCATTGAAAACGCCAAAAGAAACCCTGAAATCAATTATATTGGCTGTGAGATATCAGATAGTGTTATATATAAGGCCGCTAAAAAGGCTGAAGGAATTAGCAATCTTACTTTGATAAATGAGGATGCCTTCAGTTTAATGGATATTTTTGAAGATAATGAGATAGAAAAAATATTTTTAAATTTTAGTGATCCCTGGCCAAAGAGTCGTCACGAAAAGAGGAGATTGACCAGTCCTGGTTTCTTAAATATTTATAAGAGGATATTGATTGAAAAAGGGATTATTGAATTTAAAAGCGATAACCAACATCTGTTTGAATATAGTCTGATAAAATTTAATGAACAGAAGTGGGATTTTTTAGATTTAAATCTGAATTTGCACAAAGAAAATGATGAAGATATTATTACTACTGAATACGAAGATAAGTTTAAGGCTCTTGGACAACCGATATATTACATAAAAGTGAGGACAAAATAATGGATGATTTAAAATATTTTAAAGAGTTAGCAGATCTTAATGGCGTTGCTGGTCACGAAAAAGCAATCAGAAAATATATGAAAGCAGAGCTAGCCAAGTATAGTGATGAGATAATTCAGGATAAACTTGGTGGTGTTTTTGGAGTAAAAAAGGGAGACAAAGGCCCAACTATTATGATAGCTGGTCATATGGATGAAGTTGGAGCAATGGTTGTTGGGATAACCGATAATGGATTTATTAAAATGCTAGCGATTGGTGGTATTAATCCCGAAGTTTTAGTATCTCAAAACATGCAAATAACAATTGCTGAGAACAAAGTAATAAAAGGTGTCATTGGAGCAATACCTCCTCATATGACTAGAAATGCAGAAAAGGCAGAATTATCCATTGATAATTTATTATTAGATATCGGAGCTGACTCACGGGAACATGCTGTAACTTTAGGTGTCAAAGTAGGACAACAGATAACTCCTGTAAATAATTACTATCTGACAACCGATAATAAAAAAATTGTTTCTAAAGCCTGGGATGATCGTGTGGGATGTGCCATGAGCCTTGAAGTTATGAAAGAACTTCAGAATATAAAGCATCCAAACACTGTTATTTGTGGAGGAACAGTTCAGGAAGAAGTAGGCCTAAGAGGAGCAAAAGTTGCTAGCAATATGGTCAATCCTGATTTGTTCTTAGCTGTTGATGTTAGTCCTGTTGGTGATTTCCTGCCAAAGGATAACATAAATGCCAATGGTAAGTTGGGAGAAGGTTTTTTGGTCAGATATTATGATCCTCGTTGTATAATGAATCCAGCAATTCTTCAGTACTTTGAAGAGATTGCTAAAAAGAATGAAATCAAATTTCAACATTTTAAATCAACAGGAGGAACTGATGCTGCTGAAGCACAGTATGCTGGTAGTGGAACTTTAGCAACTACTGTTGGTGTTCCTGGACGTTATATTCATTCAACAGCAACAATGATACATGTAGATGATTTAAAAGCCGTTAAGGATATGTTGATTGCTATTATCAAGGATTTTGACGATAAGCGACTGAAAGAGCTTTTGGGTAATGAATAGAGTATATTTAGGATCAAAGAACGCTGCAAAATTAAAAGCAGTAGAGATGGCTCTACCAGATTATGAAATAATCGGGATTGATGCCAAGAGTGGAGTAAGTAATCAACCTCTAACCGATGAAGAAACCATTAAAGGAGCTTTTAACCGGGCTAAAGAACTTCCCCAAGATGGACTTCGTCTAGGTCTTGAAGCAGGAGTAGAAATCCATAATGATGTAATGTTTTTAATCAATTGGGGTGTTTTAATCGATGAGGAAAATAATACTTTTTATGCTGGTGGCACGAGAATTCCTCTTCCTGAAGAAGTTAGAAGAGGTATTATTGAAGATAAAAAGGAATTATCGGAAGTTATGGAAAAATATAGTGATATTGATAATATTCGTAGTAAAGAGGGAGCAATTGGTTATTTAACCTGTAACCAAGTTACTAGAAGTGATATTTTTATTCATATTGTAAAACTATTATATGGACAATATCTATACCAGAAGAAAGGATGATTATGAAAGGATTAATGATTTTAGCAAATGGTTTTGAGGATACTGAAGCTTTAGCCACTTTGGATATCCTTCGTCGTAGTATGCTGGATATTGAAGTGGTAACTATCAGTGATGATAAAGAGGTTACCAGTCAATATAAACTCAAGTTAAAATTTGAAAAAGCATTAAAGGATGTTAAGAGTGATGATTTTGACTTTTTGGTAATTCCTGGTGGTGGGGCTGTTAAACATGTACTCAAGGGGATGAAAGAAATATCTGCTTTGATAACATCTTTTGTTCAAAAGGGGAAATTGGTTGCTGCAATTTGTGCAGCGCCATCGTTGATTGCTGAATTAGGCTTCTTTGTTGATGAAAAGTATACATGCTATCCAGGATGTGAAACATCTTCTCTTGGTGGGAAATACCTTCCAAATAAAGGAGTAGTGGTCAGTGGGAAGTTTATTACTGCTAAATCAATGGCTTACTCAATAGATTTTGGACTGACAATAGTCGAATATCTTCAGGGAAGAGAACAAATGAAGAAAATCCAAAAAGCAATTTTTGGTGAAAAATAACAAGGGTATCCTTGTTTTTTTTATGAAAAAGGGTAATTATGAAATCCGTTTGTAAAAAATATTGTAATAAACATCAAAATATGTTAGAATAAGTTTAAGAGAAAGTGTAATGGTTGGTAAGGAAACATGGCGGATAAAAAGATGACTAACAGTGCCTCTAAAACAGAGAAACCAAAGAAAAAAACTGAAAACTTAGCTACTATAAACGATGTTGTTTCTACAACTGAACCAATGGAAAAACCTAAAAA
>JAQUYR010000126.1 GCA_028691715.1 Bacilli bacterium
ATTTTAAAAAGAGGAATATCCGATGCTTTAAGCGCCTTAGAACTGGGAACAATCCCAACAGGAAATGGCCGAAGAGCTTCATATAAACGTAAAGCTTACACCAGAATGACAAACACTTTTTTTGAAAGTGGTGAGTCAAAATTAAAAGATATGATAAAGAGCATCAAGCATGGTTATTACATTTCAACAACCAATAATGGGATGGAAGATCCTAAAAACTGGGGTATTCAATGCACGGCTCACTATGGCAGAGAAATAGTCGATGGTAAGTTCAGTGGAAAAATTATTTCTCCAGTGGTGATGAGCGGTTATGTTATCGATTTACTCAATTCGATAACAGCTGTTTCGAAGGACTTTAAAGTAATTGGTAGTGGTTCTTGTGGAAAAGGATATAAGGAATGGGTACGAGTTAGTGATGGCGGACCATATTTGAAAGCACAGGTGAAAATAGGATGATTAAAAAAATTATAAAATGTCTGGAAGCTTCTTCAAAGGTTTCTGATTGGCTAATCGAAGAAAGTATAACCAATACAAATGAAGCATTCTATGTTTTGGAACACCTTGAAACTACGAGAAGTACTAATACAACCGAATATAAAGTGACCATATATAACAAATTCACAGAGAATAACCATGAATATCTTGGATCTTCTTCATTTATCCTTAGTCATAAAGTAAATAATAAAACTATTGAAAAGATGATTGCGGATGCTGTGTATGCTTCAAGTTATGTAAAGAATGAAGTATTTGAGATTGTTAAGGGAGAAAAAAAGAGAAGTTGGAAAGAAAAAGAACTCAGCGAGGAGCCATTTAGCTTGTTAGATAAAATTGCCTTAACATTTTTTAAGGAATCAAACAAGAACGTTAAATTTAATTCACTGGAATTATTTTATGAGACAAAAAGCACTCATATCATTAATTCCCAGGGAGTTAATTTGAAAAAAGTCTTACATCAAGTAATGGTTGAAGCTATCCCTAGTTATAATGGAGATAATCTAAAGGTTGAAGTATATAAGAACTATAGTTATTATGATATTGATTTGTTAAAGATTGAGAGTGATGCAAAAGCTGCCATCTTGGATGTCACTAATCGCTATTTTGCTACAAAAATACCAGCGATAAATAATGTGAACATAATTCTTAAGGACAATGAAGTAAAAGAGTTTATGTATTCTGTTATCGATAACTATTCTTATGCTGATGTTTATCAACATGCAACTGATAAAAAAATTGGAGATTTAATCCAAAAATCTATACATGGTGATAAGTTGACGATTGGTTTAAAGAGTAATTCCAAGGCTAATGCCTTTGATGGTGATGGCATTTTGTTGAAGCCAGTGACTGTTATTGAAAAAGGTGTTTTGGTCAATCACTATGGTTCAAACAGATATGCATATTACTTAAAAATGAAACCTACAGGAAATTTCAATATGATAACTGCAAAAACTGGTAGTAAGAGTATAGAAGTTTTAAAGAAGGAGCCATATATTCAAATAGACACTTTATCGGGTATTCAGATTGATATCTATAGTGGATATATCGGTGGCGAGGTCAGATTGGCGACTTATTTTGATGGTGAAAAAACAATTCCTGTCAGTGGCTTTTCTTTCAGTGGTGACTTAAATAAATGTCTGGGTAATCTCTATCTATCAAAAGAAAGAGTAACTTTTAATAGATATGAAGGTCCAAAATATTTGAAATTAACGGGTATGGAAATTTTATAACAGATAGTTTTTAAACAAATATTATGAGGTAAGGAGAAACAATTTTTCCTTACCTTTTTGCTATAATCTTTCTTTTGTCTTGGAAAAAGAAAGTATTAAATCTTGCAAAAGAAAGACTTTCGTAGTAAAATAAGGTATTAGGAGGAGAGCAATGTTTTTAAATATTTTTGAAAGCATAGGTGAGTATTTTGGCCAAGCCCGAGAAACAACACCATTAGATAATCTCATACCCCTATTAGTAGGTGTTTGCGTTGGATTTTTATTGTGTATTCTGATTTATTTGCTAGCAGTACTTACACCTATTAAAAAACAAGAGAGAAAAGAGATCAAGTTAAATGAAGCTAATGATGAGGTAATTAAGAGAATCATTAGCAACGCTAAAAACCAATTTTCTGAGGAATCTTCAACAAAATCAACTGGTGCTAAGTTTGAAGATTTGAAGGAGATTGCTGGACATATCATCAGTGATATTGCAAAAGTGTATTATCCAGATTCTTTACATCCTGTTTATGAGCTGAGCGTTGATGAAATGTTGATTCTAAACCATTATATAACCGATAGAATAGAATCGATATTTGTTGGTCCTATTTTAAAGCGAGTAAAAGGGGTTAAAATATCATCAATTCTTAATATTTTGGATATTAAGAGAAAATATGAAGAGAAGAAACTCATTAAAGCTGCAAATAAAGTGAAACTACCAGCGATTTGGAAATCAGCTTTAGCCATTGCTAATGTTGTGAATCCAATATACTGGTTAAAGAAATTGATGATTGATGCTCCATTTGTGGCAGCATCAAATAAAATTGCTTTAACAATTATTGAAATAATAGCTAATGAGACCAATAAAGTATATAGTAAGAGTGTCTTTAGCAGTAATGCTGCTGATGAAGACATTGAGAAAACAGTACAGGAATTAGAAAAAATGCTTGGAAATGAGGAAGGGCAATAATTCTATTCTAAAAAATTACCTTTGAGGTGCAGGGAGGAAAGCATGAAAGAAAGAACTGGATTTTATATTGCAAGAATAGAAGATGAAAACAAGGTAACTTCTCAGGATGCTAATAGAACATCAGAAAAGAAAAAACAATTTGAGAAATTTGCCTCATCATATACTGGATATAATAATGAAGATAAGGTAGTTTTTCCTTATGTAAAATACGATAATAAAGGTCGTCAATATGAGGATCTAAAGGAAAAGAAATATCGCAGTGAAAC
>JAQUYR010000127.1 GCA_028691715.1 Bacilli bacterium
ATATAATATTCATACTGACTGATATATTTTTCCATATTTTACACCTGGCTTTTTATTACTTAAAAAGGTTAAATAAAGTTAACTAGAACCTCATTCATTAAATATAGCTTCTCTCTGGGGACGCGTATAAAAACATTATCGTCAATTATTAAGCTTTTTAAAATTAAATCGCTCAGAAAAGGGTATTTTTGATATATATTGACCCCAAATTTATCAGAAAAGGCTTTTTTATTGACACCCTCAAGTTTTCGTAGACCGAGAATCATTTCTTCAGCCATTCTCTCATCATCTGTTAGTTTGGTGGTCTCTAAGTAATTTAATTGCTCACTATCGATACCTTCAAAATACAAGGCCAAGTTCATGACATTGGTATATCTTATATTATCGATATAGAAACTGGCTCCAGCCCCAATCGCTAAATAATTCATGTTATTCCAATAAACAAGATTATGTTTTGACTGATAGCCCTTCTTACAAAAGTTACTCACTTCGTAGTGAACGAATTTTCTATTTCGTAAGTAGCGACATATTTTTTGATATATCTTAGCTTCTTTATCTTCCTCCATAGGAATAAATTTCTTTTCCTTAATCCATTTACCAATCAATGTCTTTTCTTCAATTATCAAAGAGTATGTTGATATATGAGTAACCCCATATCTTATTACTCTTCTAAGATCTCTTCGAACGATTCTAAATGTCTCTGGTGATATTCCATATATCAGATCAGCATTAATATTCTTTATACCAGCTGAATTAAGAATCTTGATTGCTTGTTTAACTATTAAAGGAGTGTGATATCTGTTTAGAGTTTTTAATTTATTCTTGTTTAAGGATTGGACTCCTAAACTTATTCGATTTACTCCATATTTGAAAAGAGTATTAGCCATAATGGTATTGACATCGGTTGGATTGGCTTCAAAAGTGAATTCGGTAATCTTTTCCATATTGATATTCTCATTAAGGGCTTGTAAAAGCTTCTCTATCTTCTCAAGAGATAACGAACTTGGTGTTCCTCCACCAATATAAATGGTTTCAATATCATTTAGATATTTCTTTTTCATTTCTAATTCTTTAATAAGATAGTCGATATATTTACTTTTTAACTCGTCTTTAGCAACCATCTTATAGAAATCACAATAAGAACAAATATGACTACAAAAAGGAATGTGAATATATATAGCTTTCATCGTAATTCATACTATTTATAAAATCATTATAAATAATTTTCCCTCCCTATTCATCTATACTTAAAACTGCTAAGAATGCTGACTGTGGTATTTCGACACTACCAACAGATTTCATTCTCTTTTTACCCTCTTTTTGTTTCTCTAATAATTTCTTTTTACGAGTAATGTCACCACCATAGCATTTAGCAAGAACATTCTTACGCATAGCTTTGATTGTTGAACGGGCAACAATTTTTCCCCCTACTGCTGCTTGAACTGGTACCTCAAACATTTGTCGAGGAATTAATTCCTTTAATTTATCGGTAATTATTTTACCTCTCTTAAAAGCACTATCCTTATGGGTTATGATGCTTAAAGCATCGACTTTTTCACCATTAAGCAATATATCAAGGCGTAAAAGTTTCGAAGGCATGTATTTTGATAGTTGATAATCAAATGAAGCATATCCCTTAGTTGAGGATTTTAATTTATCAAAAAAGTCATAAACGATTTCCGATAATGGCATCTCATAGATAATAGTAACCCTTTTAGCATCAATATAAGACATATTCTTAAAAACACCACGCTTGTATTGACATATCTCCATGACAGGACCAACATATTCACTTGGTGTCATAATAGAAGCTTCAACGAAAGGTTCCTCGATGAATTTTATATAATTCGGATCAGGCATTTTTGAAGGATTATCAATACTTAAAGTACTACCGCCTTCAAGGTGGACTAAATAATTTACACTTGGAGCAGTAGCAATTAAATCCAGATTGAATTCTCTCTCAATTCGTTCCTGGATTATATCCATATGTAGTAATCCTAAAAAGCCAACTCTGAAACCGAAGCCAAGGGCCTGAGAGTTTTCTGGTTCATAAATAAGGGAAGCATCGTTTAACTTTAATTTTTCTAAAGCTTCCTTTAGCTCTGAATATTTTGAATTATCTACTGGAAACATTCCACAAAAAACCATAGGATTAAGGGTACGATATCCTGGTAAAGCGCTCTTCGCTTTGTTTTCAGCTCCAGTAATGGTATCTCCGACTCTTACATACTCTATTTCTTTAATAGCAGCTGTAATATAACCAACATCACCGGCTGCCAAATAGTCACGTTTACATTCCTTAGGGGTATATACTCCGACTTCAACAACTTCAAAATAAGCATCAGTAGACATCATATATATTTTGTCACCACGTTTAATGGTACCATTAACAATCCTTACTGAGGGAACGATACCGCGATATTGATCATAATATGAATCAAAGATTAAAGCCTGTAAGGGAGCAGTGGGATCACCAGCAGGTGCTGGAACTTTTTTCACAATCTGTTCAAGAATATCTTTGACTCCAACTCCTGATTTTGCACTTGCTAAAACAACATCTGATGAATCCAGACCAACATTTTCAATCTCTTCAATAACGCGATCACAATCCGCATTCGGCAAATCAATCTTGTTAATAAGCGGTAGAATTTCCAAATTATTATCCAAAGCCAGATAAAGATTGGCAATAGTCTGTGCTTCAATGCCCTGAACGGCATCAATAACAAGAATTGCTCCTTCACATGCCGCTAAAGATCTTGACACCTCATAGGTGAAATCGACATGACCAGGAGTGTCAATAAGATGAAAAGTGTAATCTATTCCATCATCAGCTCGATATTGTAATTCTACAGCATTTAGTTTTATCGTTATTCCTCTTTCTCTTTCAATATCCATCGAATCTAGAACTTGATCTTTCATTTCACGTG
>JAQUYR010000128.1 GCA_028691715.1 Bacilli bacterium
TGTGATTTAAGGATATCTCGCGGAATAGCGAACTCTTTTAACATGACTTTTAAAGGAATTGTAGCATAAATTTTATCATCAATATAAATCTTCATATCGCTCAATAAATCGGTGTTCAAGGTACTATCCCAGGTGATGTTTAGAGATTCATCTGTTAAATTACTGACAACATTAGTTATATTTCCATAATCTATGATTGTTGAAAGTGTCAGTGCTCTTTCTTCAACTGTTCCATCTCTAAATTCAACAACTGCACGATAATTAGATATGGAATTATCGGCAATACCAGAAAGATTAAAGTAGTTTTCATTATCAGTATAAATAAAGCGACTTTCAATAAATTTGTTATTATCGCCATAAAGAGTGATACGATTGACATAACCATATAGGTCTTTTGTCCAAACAAATCTTCCCGTTGTTCTATCCTCTTCATTGATTTCCATTGCTAAGTTAGCAATAAAGTCAGTTTTACTGAAGTCCTCAACCGCATTTCCTGTTCTTTTTGCTGGTATTTGAAAGAAATCAATCATATTTTTATCCTTGTCATAGCAACGATATGTAATCATTCCAGAACCAACAGTAACAATTCCATAAGTAGTCGTCAATTCAAACCACTTATCCATTTTAGTTTTATCAAGTTTATCAGCATTGTATTTTGTAGCGCTACCAGCAACTCCACCTATGACATAATATGTTCCTCGGTAATAATCGTTGCTTTCAACATTGCTATAAATCTTTTTACTTCTGGCGTATATATGATCATGACCAGTTAAGACTAGATCAACACCATATTTATCAAATACTGGCATCCAGGCATTTCTGAAAGTTCCAGAATTACTGCCATTTGCAGCACCAAAAACACTGACATGAGAAGATACAATGATATATTGAGTAGGATTATTTTCAACCACTTCCCTAAACCAAGCAATCTGTGTTGCCCAAGTTCCGCTTTCCGTTTTTTGAGAATCAAGAACGATGAAAAGAGCATTATTGTAAATGAAGTAATAACTTGAATTCATAACATTGCTAGCTCCATTATCGGGATTATTATAATGAGCATTATAGAATCTAGCATCAATTGTAGTTGTTCCTCCAGCATAATATTCATGGTTTCCAGCTGCTGCTGCAATAGTTGTTGTAGAAAGTTGTTCATTAGCAAATAATAAATTCCAATAGCTACCTTGATTACCCTGATCCACAACATCGCCATTTAAAAGAACAAAAGAGATCTTTTTGTTTATTTCAAAAGCATCACTCATTAAATTATACCAGGCTTGAGCAGATGTTCCTCCATAAAACTGAGGATCTGACATGTTTGCAAAAGAAAAACTTCCGCTTCCAGTAGCTGTTTTAAAGAAATAATTTTTAGAGAATGATGTTTTACCAACATGGTACATATACTCTGTTCCTGGTGTTAAATCACTGACAGTGGCTTGGCATACATTGCGTTTACTGAAGTCATAAACTGTCCAAGTATCTCCTGGTTCTTCAAAATCCAGTGCATGACATTCACCAACAACTTTTTTTGCTTCACTGTATTCAGTATCAGTTTTTAGAGTATACTCTAAAAAACTTCCCTCAACATCAGAATGCCAATTGATATTTACCTCAGTAGACATATCCTGTCCAGGATTGGTGATAATTTGATATGCTTCACCACTTGTAGCTGCCTTTGTTACATTAGGCAGTAAAACAATAAAAGCAATCAGCAAAATTAAAATCGAAACGAATGATTTAATAATTGTTTTCATAATTCACCTCTTTGATATTTTTCATTTCCCGTAAATTATAACATAAATCATTGCTAAGCACAAACCATAGATATATAAATTTTTGACTTGTTCTTGTTAATATTATTAATTTTTTAATTTCGAAGCTATTTCTAATACTGCTTTAGTTTTATAAACTTTTATATTCATCTGTATTCTAAAATTATTTTTCAATATCTTTAAATTTAGAATACAATTCATCAATATTTTTCTCCTTCTTTGTTTAAAATCATTATACTTCTATTTTTTAGCTATAAAATAAGTTTTTTTAATATTTAAATAACACTAATAATTTGGTTTTATTTTCACTTATTTTAATATATTTTTATTATACTTACATTGATTTTTATTAACAAAAAAGGTTTTTTATGTTATAATAGGATAAATAAAGGAGTAAAAAATTATGATAAAATACTTATCAATAAATCCTAAAGTTCAAAAAGCTTTAGACAACAATAATCCCATTGTTGCTCTTGAGTCAACTATAATTTCTCATGGAATGCCATATCCTCAGAATGTTGAGACAGCTTTAAATGCTCAGAAGATAATCAGAGAAAAAGGGGTAACACCAGCAACCATTGCAATTATCAAGGGAAAATTAAAGGTTGGATTAACCGATGAAGAAATAGATTATCTTGGAAAAAAGGGTCAAAGCGTTCTGAAGACATCTACTAGGGATATTCCTTATATAATCAGTCAAAAATTAGATGGTGCTACTACTGTCTCAGCTACTTCTTTTATCGCTTCACTTGTAGGAATTAAAATATTTGCTACTGGAGGAATTGGCGGTGTTCATCGTGGTGCTCCAACTACCTTTGACATTTCTTCTGATCTAGAAGAATTATCAAAAACAAATATTGCTGTTGTTTGTGCTGGAGCAAAATCAATTCTTGACTTAGAACTAACTACAGAGTATTTGGAAACAAAAGAAATTGAAGTGATTGGTTATAAAACCAATTTTTTACCAGCTTTTTATACCTCAAAAAGTGAATTTTCCATCAATCATCGTTTAGATAGTCCTGAAGAAATCGCTGATTTATTAAAGGCTAAATGGGCAATAGGTTTAAAGGGTGGAGTTTTAATAACTAATCCAATCCCCGAAGAGTATGAAATGGATCCCTT
>JAQUYR010000030.1 GCA_028691715.1 Bacilli bacterium
AAATCCTCCGAGAAAAAGTTGAATACTTTGCTAGAAAAGCTGAAATTCCTGCTGGTACTCTCGGAGAAAAGAGTGGTGAATTAGATCATGGGACGATGATTCCCCTCTATTTTATCAATAAATATTTAAAGAATTTCAAAGTGCTACGGATTTCTCTTTCAGGACTGTCACCTACCACTCATTATCAACTGGGAAAATGTTTAGCGCAGGCAATAACAGAAGTTGATGAAAGGGTAGTAATAATTTCAAGTGGTGACCTTTCACATAAGCTTAGAAGGGAAGGACCATATGGTTTTGCCAAGGAAGGACCAATTTTTGATAAAGAGATAACTGAAGCTATGGCTTCAGGGGATTTCTTAAAATTTTTGTGCTTCAATGAGGACTTTTGTACAAGGGCCGCAGAATGTGGTTTAAGATCATTTATCATAATGGCAGGAGCTCTCGATGGAAAAGCTGTAAAGGCAGATTTGCTTTCATATGAAGGACCATATGGAGTGGGATATGCTGTTGCCACCTATGATATTATAGGTGATGATTCCAATAGGCATTTTGATAGAATATTTCTTGAAGAGGAAGAAAAGAGATTAATTGATATCAGAAATAGGGAAGATCCCTATGTTTCGTTAGCCAGGCAATCGCTAGAATACTATATAAACAATAAAAAAATACTTAAATGTCCTTCTAATCTAATTGATGATATGATAAAAAAGAAAGCTGGTGTTTTTGTATCGATAAAGAAAGAAGGGAATTTAAGGGGATGTGTAGGAACTATTTCTCCAACAAGGGCTAATATTGCTTTAGAGATTATTGCTAATGCCATCAGCGCTGGAATCAATGACTATCGCTTTGAGACTGTTACAAAAGAAGAACTGGGAAAACTGGTATACAGTGTTGATGTCTTAGGAAAAATGGAACTTGTTAATTCCTTGAAGGAACTAAATGTTAAACGCTATGGGATTATTGTTAGGTCACAGGGAAGAAGTGGACTGTTATTACCCAATTTGGAAGGAATTGATAGTATTGATGATCAAGTTAGGATTGCTCTACAAAAAGCTAGAATACATGAGGATGAGAAATACCAAATCGAGCGTTTTGAAGTAATCAGGCATCGATGATGTAAAAATAAAACCGAGTTAAAGCTCGGTTTTTATTTTGAAAGGGGGAATATTTACACAATATTTACAATACCTTTATGGAAACATGAAGGGTAAAAATGGTATTATATATTGTAAAAACGTTTACAGCTATTTGGAGGAAAAAATGAAAACAATTGTGATTGGCGTTATTGGCGCTGATGTTCATGCAGTAGGTAATAAGATAATCGAATTTACCTTAAAAAATAGGGGCTATAATGTTGTCAATGTTGGTGTTTTATCAACACAGGAGGATTTCATCAATGCTGCTATTGAGACAAATGCTGAATTAATACTGGTTTCTTCCCTGTATGGTCATGGTGAAATTGATTGCCGGGGAATGAGAAATAAGTGTATTGAAGCTGGAATTGGAAGCATTCCTTTGCTTGTTGGAGGAAATATTGTTGTTGGTAAACAGGACTTTGAAGAAGTTCGTGATAGATTTATCAAAATGGGATTTACTAAGGCCTATCCGCCAGGAACACCAATTGAAAAAACCTTACCCGATATCTATGAAATTTTAGGCGAATGAGTGTTGGTGTTTAGGAGTTACCATTGTAAGCTTAATAATATTGAGTTAGCGAAATGCTTGTCACCAATGGAGTTTTAGTAAAGTCTATATTGAGTTGACATCTAAAAATCTGAAATCTGATAAAGTCTTTCAATTAAATACAAATTTAATAGGAATTTTAATCACCAAAAACATTATAAAGGAAAATAGAATGAAAGTAAAAAATGTTAAATTGACCGAAGAAGAATTTTTGAATGAGCGAAAAGAGGTCTTATCATCCTGGAAAACTGGGAATGATCCTCAGTTAAATTTTGATGAAGCGATTAAATATTTAAAGAGTTTACCAGAAGAAAAAAACTTTGCCATCAAACTGGAAAAAGCTAAAGGTGGGAGAACTTTAATTCAACCAAGAGCAGGTGTACCGGTTATTTCCAGTCATATCGAATTATTGCGCTATTTAGAAGCGAGTGGTGCTGATTTTCTTCCTTCAACAATAGATTCATATACAAGGCAAAATCGCTATTTGGAAGCAGAAAAAGGAATTGAGGAAAGTGTAATTCATGGAAGAAGCATGTTAAATGGATTCCCAGCTGTTAATCATGGAGTCACTGGTTGCAAAGTGGTTCAGGAAGCTGTTGGAATACCACTACAAGCTAGACATGGAACACCAGATGCGAGATTACTCGCAGAAATCACTCATGCTGCTGGCTGGACTTCAAATGAAGGAGGAGCAATATCATACAATATACCATATGCTAAAAATATTTCTCTGGAGGATTCAATTAAATATTGGCAATACTGTGATCGTTTAGTGGGATATTATGAAGAACATGGAGTTAAATTAAATCGTGAACCATTTGGACCTCTAACAGGTACTCTAGTCCCACCATCAATTTCAAATACTGTTGGAATTATCGAGGCTCTACTTGCCGCTGAACAGGGAGTAAAAAATATCACTGTTGGCTATGGAATGGGGGGGAATGTTGTTCAGGATGTCGCTGCAATTCGTACTTTACAAAAGCAAACCGATGAATATCTTCATAGATATGGATACAATGATGTCTTTGTCACAACTGTTTTCCATCAATGGATGGGTGGTTTTCCAAGCGATGAATCCGAAGCTTTGGGATTGATTGCCATGAGTTCGACTGTTGGAGCTCTATCAAAAGCGACGAAGATGATAACCAAGACACCTCATGAATCTGTTGGCATCCCAACAAAAGAAGCCAATGGCATTGGCATAAAAACTTCAAAAATGGTGACAAGATTGTTACAGGAACAACATCTTGCTGATAGTAATGAATTAGAAGAAGAAATGCTTCAGATTGAAAAAGAAGTTAACTGTTTAATGGATTTCATCTTTAGTGTTGGTCAAGGTGATTTGGCTGTTGGAGTTGTTCGTGCTTTTGAACAGGGATTAATCGATATTCCTTTTGCTCCGAGCAAGTTTAATGCTGGAAAGATCCTACCAGCTCGGGATGCTGAAGGAAAAATTAGAATTCTGGAATTCGGTAATCTCGGTTTCAATGATGAGATAAAAAAATTTCATAGTCAAAAAATTGAAAAGAGAGCTGCTCTAGAGAAACGCCCAATCTCATTTCAAATGACAATTGATGATATATATGCAGTGAGTACAGGACACTTAGTTGGGCATTCATCATATATTGAATAAGAGGAAATATTATGAAAATTAAGAAAGTATTATTATCCAAATCATATACAGGATTTTATTTTGATGATCAAAAAGCTATAAAGAAAGGAGCAAAAAGTGATGGTTTCATCTATTTAGGTGAAGCGATGACGCCCGGTTTTATAAGCATTAGACAACCAGGAGAAGCCATTTCCATTCAAATAATTCTGGAAAATGGAATTGTTGGTTATGGTGACTGTGCCGCGGTCCAATATTCTGGTGCTGGTGGACGCGATCCTTTGTTTCTTGCTGAAGAATATATCAGTTTTCTGAAAGAATATATTGTTCCCCAGATGATTGGTGAAGAAATAGATGAGTTTAAAAGACTTGCTGAAAAATATGATCATCTGCTGATAAATGGAAAAAGGCTTCATACAGCGATTAGATATGGCTTGACACAGGCGATTCTCAATGCTTGTGCGAATTATCATCATTTGACTATGGCTGAAATTATTCGTAAGGAATACGATGTCAAAGAGAAATATTATAGGTCAGTTCCCGTTTTCACACAGAGTGGAGATGATAGATATAGCAATGTTGATAAGATGATCATTAAGGAAGCTGATGTTCTACCTCATGCTTTAATCAATAATGTTGAAACAAAATTAGGGAAAAATGGGGAACTATTGCTTGAGTACATCAGATGGTTAAAAAATCGTATCCTTAAGTATCGCCCTAGAGAGGACTATTTCCCGGTTCTACATATTGATACATATGGGACAATTGGCCTAGCTTTTAATAATGATGTTGAAAAGATGTTTGAATATTTGCTTTCACTAGAAAAAGAAGCTCAACCATTTATTTTGAGAATCGAAGGACCAGTAGATACTGGCGATCGTGAAGGAACGATGAGATATTTAAAAGAACTCACTAAAAAAATTGATGACAATGGCAGTACTTTGCAGATTGTTGCTGATGAATGGTGTAATACTTTGGAAGATATCATCTATTTTGCGGAAAACAGAGCAGGGCATATGCTTCAAATAAAGACACCTGATTTAGGTGGTGTCAATAATATTGTTGAAGCCATTCTTTATTGCAATAAAATGAACATTGGAAGTTACTGTGGTGGTACTTGTAACGAAACAAATATTTCCGCTCAAACAACAACAAATATCGCTATTGCTTGTTGTGCTGATCAGTGTCTTGCTAAACCTGGAATGGGTGTTGATGAAGGATATATGATTGTTAAAAACGAAATTAATCGTGTTCTAATAATGGCAAATTCTCGTGATTAGCAAATGTTAATTTTTAGAAGTGAATAAAAACGCTTACAAAATAAATTTATTATAGGAGGAAAAATGTATATTAAGTTAAAAAATATTCAAAAATCTATTTTTCTTATCGTGGTTTTACTAACCGCTTTTATCCTTGTGGGATGTAAAACATCGGAAACAGATAATCCAGATGACTATGATTTTACTGATTTATCAGTAAGGGATTATGTTTCAGAAAATGGTGTTGTTGCTGCAGCTAATCCTTACGCTGCTAAGGCAGGACTTGATATTTTAAAAGCAGGTGGAAATGCTTTTGATGCTGCTGTTGCTGTTTCTTTTGCTCTTGGAGTTGTTGAACCAAATGCTTCTGGTTTAGGTGGTGGAGGAATTATGGTGGCATATGATGCCAGCGCTGGAGAATATATATCGTATAATTTCCGTGAATTTGTTCCTGCTGCTGGTGATGCTAGTGCTTATTCCAATGGAGCATCTGATTTAGATTATGGAGCATTATCCTGTGGAGTCCCAACTCAAGTAGCAGGTCTATTGACAATTCTTGAGGAAAGAGGATTAAAGACAAGACAAGAAGTAATGGCTCCAGCAATAGATTATGCTGAAAATGGTGTTCCTGTAACTCCTGAACTAGCCAATAATATCAATGATTGTTTTTATATCATTATGGATTCTCGTAGTGAAACAAAGAATGTTTATACAAGTGATGGTATTACACCACTTGCCAGTGGTGATATTTTAACTCAAGCTGATTTAGCTAACACTTTAAAATTGATATCTGAGCAGGGAGCTGAAGGTTTTTATACTGGTGTTGTAGCGGAATCTATTGTTAATACTTTAGCTGAGCAGGGAGGAATTATTACTCTAGCTGATCTTGAGTATGCTATGAATAATTATCCGATTGTTGAAACTCCAGTTCAGGGAACATATCATGGGTATGATATTGTTTCAGCAACCACACCTTCGTCGGGAGGGATAATCCTTCTTGAAGCTTTAAATATGCTTGAGGTGTATGGTGATGTTGGTGAATTAGAGCATAATAGTGCTGAATATATCAATGTAGTAGCAACAGCGATGCAACTTGCCTATGGTGATAAGAGAAAATATATCGCTGATTCTAAATTTGTTGATGTCCCAATTCAAGGGTTAATATCCAAGGCTTATGCTGAGGAGCGTTGGGAAAAATTTAACGCTAATGAAGCTTATTTAGGTAGATTCATTGGTGATGATGATTTTGGTGATCCATGGGCATATCAAACAAATACTACAAACACAGTCTTTTCAGAAACCGCTATTGACGAACATTACAGCACGACAACTTTTTCAGTTGCTGATAAGGATGGAAATATTGTTTCAGTTACACAGACAATTAACCATTTCTTTGGTAATGGTATTGTTCCTGAAGGAACTGGTTTCTTCTTAAACAATCAATTGAGCAGTTTTAGTTTAACATCTACTAGTGCTGCCTATGTTAAACCGTATAAACAACCAGTAAGTCATATAATGCCAACCATTATCATGAAAGATGGTAATCCCTATGCTACTCTTGGTTCACCAGGAAGCATGCGTATTCCTGCGGCCGTATTACAGGTAATTCTGAATATGATTGATTTTGGAATGGATATTCAAACGGCTATTAATTCTCCTAGATTTTATAGTTATGCTTGTGCTAGTACTGATCTCTCATCAGCATCTAAAGATATATATATTGAGAGAGCTTTATCTAATTCAGTCAGAGATGGTTTAGTAAGTATGAACTATAATGTAATTGTTGAGGGAAGTGATGAGATTGATCTATTCTTTGGAGGTGTTCAAGGCATCAGATTTATCTATGAAGAGGGAAAACTTCATGGAGGAGCTGATCCTCGTCGTGATGGTAAAGCACTTGGATACTAGAAAGGAAAAATAGATGCTTTGGGAAATTGAATTATTATATTTCATAGCAATGCTAACGGTTTTTATCGTCCTTTTATTGCTATGTAAAATACCAGCCGGAATATCATTAATGGTATCTGCGGTAGTTGGAGCTATTTTATCAGCGATATTTTCTAATACTGAATTGTCATTGCGACATTTTGTTGAGGGAAGTTTTGCCTATTTGGATAATATTTTAGTAATCGTTGCTGCTATGATCTTTATGAGTGGATTGACAGCAAGTGGAGCCTTGAATTATTTCAGTGTTTGGCTTGTAAAGACATTCTATAAAAGACCAACATTGTTATTGATTTCCTTTATGTTAATAATAATGTTCCCAGCAATGATTACAGGATCATCGTTATCATCAATTGTTTGTGCTGGAGCTATTGTCTCACCAATAATGTTAAAAATGGGAATTCCCAAAGCCAAAGTTGGTGCTATTATTGCCTTTGGCTCTATATTAGGAATGATTGCCCCACCAATTAATGTTCCCGTAATGTTGATTTGTGATGTTGTCGATATTCCCTATACAGGATTTTTCTTACCACTTTTAGCCCTGACAATTCCTCTAGCAGTATTTTGTGTTTTATATTTAGGCAAAAAATATGTTAAGAATATCGACTTGGATGAGATGAAGGAAGTTTTAGACTTTGGTGTTTTAAAGACTATGAAGTGGACTGTATGCATTCCCCTATTAATTTTAGTAGTCTTAATAGTTGGTCAAAATCTGATTCCCAGAATATTTGGTAGTCTAGGAATGCCATTGATATTTCTAATAGCTACATTATTTACCTTCTTTATTGGGAAAAAACCTAAACCATTTGATGTTTTTTACGATGGTGTTTCAAAATCATTCTCAGCAATGAGTTTATTGATGGGAGTAGGAATGTTTGTTCAGATTCTTACCTTGAATGGAGCCAGAGGTTATTTTGTCATTAATGCATTGAGTTTGCCTGATGCTTGGCGTTATTTTGGAATTGCTCTAACAATGCCTTTATTTGGTGGTATTAGCGCTTATGCCTCAGCTTCAATACTCGGTGGGCCATTTGTTATGGCTTTACTTGCCTCAAATGAAATAATTGTGGCATCGAGTTTATCACTAGTAGCTGCTTTAGGAGAATTCTTGCCACCGACTGCAATGTCAGCAACCTTTGCTAGTCAAGTAGTTGGCGAAGAGAAACATTTAAATATTACTAAGGCTGCTCTAGTACCCCTTGGTGTCTGTTTGGTATATGCTATGATCTTTATAGTTTTCATAGCCAAGATTTGGTAGGTGATAAAGTGTTATCAACGATTATAACAATTATATATTTAGTTTTTGTAGCTATCATTGTAATCATGGTGATCACTCATATGTTCAAAACTGCTAAAATTTCTGAAAAAATTACTGGAGCAATAATCTTAATTTTATTGATATTGAGATTACTGCTAATAAAGTAGGTGAACTATGAAATTAAATAAGAAGACTAATATAATTTTAACCTCACTTTTATTACTGCTAACAATAGTTTTGACATTTATCAGTGGAAAACAATTCTCTGATTTTGCAAATTATGAAACCGAATTTGTTCTTCGAGATGATGTAATAACGAGAGTAGAAAAGTTTAGTGAATATTCACCAAAACTTGAAGGAACAATTGGAGATAGCAATATTTATGTTATTGAAGGCGATGAACCTGGTCCCAGTGTTCTGATAATTGGAGGAACACATCCTAATGAGCCATCTGGTCAATTAACAGCAACACTATTATTAGAAAACATTACAGTAACTAAGGGAACAGTATATATAATTACTGAAGCCAATAAAAGTGCGTTTACTCATTCACAGCCACTAGAAGCTTCAACTTTATATTACAATATTAAAACAGATAACAGTACTAGAGTATTTAAATTTGGCTCAAGGGCGACTAATAATACGGAACAATGGCCAAATCCCGATGTCTATGTGCATCGAACTTCAGGACAGCAATTATCGAGTACTGACATTCGTAATTTAAACCGGGCATATCCAGGATGTGAGGATGGTACCTACACAGAAAAGGTCGCATATGCCATAACTCAATGTATTATTAAGAATGATATTACAATAACTATTGATCTTCATGAGGCTTCTCCAGAATATTTAACCATTAATGCTATAGTTGCTCATCAAAGAGCTACATCAGTAGCCGCTAAAGCAGCTTTTAAAATGGATATGCTAGGAGTAACTATCTCAACAGAAGTTTCACCAACAAATCTTCATGGATTATCTCATCGCGAACTTGGTGATTATACCAATACATTGGCTTTTCTTTGTGAGACTTCTAATGCTGCTCAGGGAAAAATAAGGGGAAAGTTTACAGAGGATCTGATCTTAACTGGTGAGGATAAGTTTTATGAAAAAGCCAGTGAACTTGGAGTTCTATATGCTGATACAGCAGATATCAGCGAAAGAGTTGCCCGACATGTTTTATCAATAGTTTCAATTATTAATGCATATAACGATATTTATGAAGATCAAGAACAGGGAAAACTTGTTTTTGGAAATCTTCCTGAATATCAAGAGATTATCGATAATGGTCTTGGCCATTACCTATTGGATTCACTTTTATAAAGGAGAGAAATATGAAAAAAATATTATTATTATTTTGTGGCTTATTTTTAATTTTTGGCTTAGTTGGTTGCAAGGAAGAACCAATTGAAGAAGATCCTACGGGAGAAAATGAAGTTGACTTAGAACTTACTGAAGAACTTATTGGTCTATGTGAAGGCAAAAAAGTTTATTTAACGACTGTTGGACAAAGTGATGTTGATACTATCATTAATATCATCGAGGGAGCATCAGAAGAGATTGCAGTAACCGACATTGAAAAAGGCAGTGATGCTGTTGTTGGTGAGGTCAGCAGAAAAGATGATTTAGTGGCTTCTGAAGTTACTAAAGATGGCAGTGATTTACCAGTTGTACTACTGGTTACAGGTTCATCAGGAAAAGGACTTGGAGCTGCAGGAACAAACTGGGAAGCAGAGAAGGCAAGAGGAGAAGCATTTGCTATCGCTGCGGATACTAATCAACTCGTTATGATAGTTCTTCATGTTGGTGGTGAAGCTCGTCGTGGAACAACAACTGATCCAATTCTTGATGCTGTTTGCCCAAGTGCGAAATTAATGCTAGTTGTTGAAGCAGGTAATTTTGACAACTACTTTACTGACTCAGCTGAAGAATTTAATATTCCACTATATCTTTATTCACGCCAAGCTAAAATGATTTCTGCTTTCAAGTCATTATTTAACATCTAATTTTTCGATAAGCATTATGAAGAAAATGATTTTCTTGTTACTGCTAATGGTGATGGCCTTTACTCTTAGTGCTTGTATAGAAGAGCCAAAAGAGGAAGAAAACATCATCATAAGCGATAGCTATATAATCTTAGAATCCACTATTTATGCTACTGAAGTATATACTTTTGAAAGCAGTATTGAGGGACCGACAATAATGATAGTTGGTGGTATCCATGGTGATGAAGTAGCTGGATGGAAAGTAGCTCTTGACTTAATTGAAAGAGATGATTTTACAGGGAAAGTCATAATAATTCCCCGGGCAAATTATCTAGCTACAACCCTTGTTTCTAGATATCCTGGACAAGATAATAATGGCTTATATGATGGAATAATATATTCTGATTTGAATCGTATTTTTCCCGGTAAAATTGATGGAACAATGACTGAGTTAATTGCTCATGCCATCATTCAGGAAGTTGAAAAATATCAACCAGATTATATAGTTGATTTACATGAATCAAAGCGTAGCTATGCTAGTAAGATAAGTCCCCTAATAGGTGATGAAATAATATATGGCAATTCAAAAAGCACTTTTTTTGCTTATGATATGGTCGATTTATTCAATAAACAATATTTAGAAGAAGGAGATACTAAATTTGCCGTCGATAATAGTGCTCCTGAAGGTAGTTTTAATAATTATTGTGGTAATAATTATGAGGCAATTGTCTTTACAATTGAAACAAATCGCCAATTGAGTTTATCAAAAAGAATTACTCAACAAAATCAGCTTATTGATATTCTGTTTAAATTGGCTAAGGAAAACTTTATTTGATTAATAGTTTAGCATTTTATCAAAAATGCCAATAGAAGGGAGAAAAAATGAAGTTTGAAAAAATTTTTTTACTTTTTGTTTTAGCACTTTTTTCATTATTTACAATTTCTTGTAAGGAAAAAGAGGAAAAAACCGATTTAACACCAATAATTAATGTTCTTACTGACAGTAAGAATAATGACAATGTTAAAGTGGAAGGTGTTGTCTACGGAGTGTTGAACAATGGTTTCTATGTTGCTGATTCTGAGTTGGGAAGAATCTTTGTCATTATGGGAAGCAGTTGGACAAAAAATGTTGCAACTGGTGACAAGGTAGAAATTACTGGACAATTTAGTTATGTTTCTAATTTCCCTCAAATCAAAAATGTTGAAGACATTCAAGTAATAAGTAATGGTAATGATTCCTATGTACCAGTTACCTCTAGCGATATCTTGGAGATAAATGCTCTTAGTTATTCAGAAAAAACTGGTAGTTATGGAAATACTTATTCAATTACAGCAATCATCGGTAAAACTGCTGGCGGCGTTTATACATTAGCCGATGATAATGGAAATAGGATTTTGGTATATGAGGAATCCAATACTGATGCTTTAGAGGAAAAACTAAATAGTCGTGTAAAGCTGACAGTAATAACCCATAAGTTGAGTGTATCAGATAATATTTGGATTGTATCCTTTGTTGAAGAACTAACAGATATTGTTGATGATAAACTTACGTTTGCTAGTATTAAAGAAGCTGCTCTTACCTATGTAAATTCTGTTGTTCCTAGTGAAGTATATGGTGCTTTGGAATTACCAGCTTCTCATCCTACTCAAACATATATTACCCTTGGATGGGATGTTGTAGCAAATGATTATTTATCAATTGATCCAGAAACTGGTAAAGTAGCTATCACTCTAGATAATGTTGACCATGATATTACTCTAAAGTTAACAATTTCTGATGGCAATGAAACTGAAACTGTGGATTATGTAATAACTTCCAAAGCAATTGTTGAGAGAGGAGTTTCAGAATTATTCACTGATACTCCAAAAGTTGAAATGAGTGTTGTTATAGTCCGAGGTATCGTTGTTGGTATTGCTCGTAATCAGTCAGAGAGTATTCGTACTTTCATCATTAAAGATATGAATGGTGCTGAGACAATTACTGTCGATTTTGGTAAGACTGGCGAGGGAGTTTTGAGCACAAGTAACGAATTCAAGGCTGTTGAATGTGGTGATGAAATTGTTATTACTGCGAGATATCGTTTGGAGAGCAGAACTACACTAATGGATGTCTCTACATTAGAAGTTAAATCTAAAGATAACGCTTATAGTCATGACTATGCTGATGCTTATGTACTAGACAATGCTGATAGTTATTTGGAATTAGCCACTAATTATGATCAATATGTAAATAAATTGGTGAAAATAGTTAATCCTTTTATGAATTATTCAACATCTAGTACTCCAGCAACTACCAATTGGGTTCGTTTAGGTTATGATGCTTTAAGCGGTGATGCTGGTCATGGAAGTGGATCCAATGTTCACTACTTTGCTTTCTTAATAGCTGCTCAGAATGAATCACTAGGTTCAGAGTCATGGCATACAATGTATGATATTCCATTCTACAATGCTGGGGCAAAGCAATTTGATGTCACTATTTATGCCTATGCTTTATACGTATCTGATACATATTATGCCTTTTTAATTCCTGACTGGGATTGCTATCAAGTATCTGAATTTGATTCTATCAGTGTCGATTTAGCAAGAAATATTCCAGGCAGTATTGAGAGTGGAACTATTAATTTACCAACTGCTCATGATTTGGTTACTGGTAACATTGTTTGGACATCTTCTGATGATACTGTTATCAACTCATTAACAGGAAAAGTAACCGAAGTTAGTGAGACTACATCAGTAACTCTGACAGCTAAGTTTACATATAAGGGTACAGAATATGAAAAATCATATGTTGTTTATGTATTAAAAGCTGAAGCGATGACTGTATCAGAACTATTAAATAATGGAACTGATAGCCAAACTGTAAAGGTTTCGGGAGTTATTGCTGGTTATGTATCCGATGGTAATACTGTTGATACACGTGTAGGAGTTTTAATCCTTGATAATGCTACTGGTAAAACAGTGATGGTAAATGGACTTAGCAGTTTAGGCGGTGTCTATGGTGCCTATATAGATAGCACAGGAAATGCTTTAGCAATTGGTGATGAAATTTTAGTTGTTGGAACTTATTATTTGAATTCTCCAGCAATTGGTAGTGGCCCAGTTCAGACCAATCGTAAATATATAGAAGTTACTGCTGAAAGTACAGTAACCTTATTAAATAAGAATGTTGGTATGGTATTCAATGAAGCGATTACCATCACTAATCAAGAAGAAATGCAAGCTTTTGCTGATAATCTTCAATTTGGTGTAGTCATTAAATTAGTTGGTACTGCTGAGGCACCATTGTATTTGGGTGGATCTTCTTCAAAATTACCATTTAATATTAAATTGTTCTATACAAATACAACAGTTTCTAGTGAAGCAAAATATAATGATCACCTGTTCTCACTAAAGAGTGATACGAATGAAGCTAATGCTGGTAGTGAATGGTATAATACAATGTTTAACATTGAATCTGCTTTTGTTGGCCCATCAGAGACAAATCCAGCTATTCCTGTGACTGGAGAACTATATGTTGTTCTTTCATATGCCACAAGCACATACTATCAAATGAATATA
>JAQUYR010000129.1 GCA_028691715.1 Bacilli bacterium
CCCATTTCTGCTTCCCATAATTTTAATGCATCTTTTTTATCAAACATATAACACCTCACGAATTATCTATTTTTTTGTCTTCGAGCTTTCCTTTTTGGAGCATAAATAGTTAAGTGATTGTGAAGATTTTCAATATTAACACTGCCCTTTGGTCCCTCTTCACCATCGATACACCACGTTTGCTCACCGTCAATTTCAATTCTAAAATTACTAGCATGTAAAGCAATAGCAACTTCTTTTCTTCTCTTACCTAAAATACTTGATAGAAAGACCCTAATTATGTTTAGACGACCATTGCTTATATCATTATTCACCAAGATTACATCAAACAAGCCATCATTTAGATGCCCATAACGATTAAATGGCATTCCTCCTACACTGACTGAATTGAGAACCAAAACCAGTGGAGCAGTGGTTTCGATACTTTTATCACTTGAAATAACCCTTACTTTAGAAAGAGGTGTTGTGAAAAACTCATTAATACCATTTCTAGCATAAGCTAAGCGACCTAAAAGCTTTTTTTCTTCATGTTTTGTAGTATAACTAGTTCCTGTACAGGCTCCTATAGCAGCAGAATACACAAAATAACGATCATTTATCTTACCAACATCATGTTTTATAGTTTCTCCAGTCAAAATGACTTTCAAAGCACCCTTCACATTGCGAGGAATCTTTAAATTCCTGGCGATATCATTGGTGGTTCCTAGAGGAATATACCCTAAAGGGGGCCTTCTGTCACATGATGAAACTCCCATTGCAACTTCATTAAAAGTACCATCCCCACCAGAGAAGATTATAGCGTCATACTCATTACAGGCCCTGATAGTCACATCAGTGACATCCTGAGATGACTTCGATGCATAGATGTCAACAGTATCGTAAACTGTGGCTAAAGCCTTTGTAATATACTCAATATGGTTTATAATTTGACCACGACCACTAGCAGGATTATAGATAAATATACATTTCATCGGCTTTTCCTCCGTAATCTATTTTACTATAATAAATAGATTTTTACAACATTTTTAAGTATATTTTCTTATGTTTGCTATTAGCAGCCCTTTATTACCCCGTTTTTTCAGTTCTCTTGCTTTTTTGGGTTCTATCTTAATAAGTTTATTCAACAAGGTTTGCTCTTCTTATAAATCAAATATTAATAGAGCATTTTATGATATTTTATTAAACTAAATAGAAATTAGAAAAACAGTTTTTTATAAAAATAGAGTGAGTTTTTGACAACCCACTCTTCTTTTTTAATATCTAGTTTTCTCAATTTGTTCGTTGATAAATTGATTTCGATAAAGCTCAAAATATTCGCCTTTTAATGATAGTAATTCACTATGAGTACCCTTTTCAATTATCTTTCCGTTCTTTATAACAAGTATGATATCAGCAGAAATGATAGTTGATAAACGATGGGCAACTACAAAACTGGTTCTTCCCTTTAACAATTTATTGATGACTTTTTGAATCAATTCTTCAGTTTTTGTGTCAATTGAAGAAGTCGCTTCATCAAGAATTAAAATTCTAGGATCAGCAAGTAGTGCTCTAGCAAAGGAAATCAGTTGTCTTTGACCAACTGATAGCTTAGAACCACCTTCACCAACATTTGTATCATAACCATTTTCGAATGTTTTAACAAATTCATCAGCATTAACAGCTTTGGCAGCAGCAAATACTTCCTCATCAGTAGCATCCAGACGTCCATATCTGATATTTTCTTTAATGGTTCCATTAAATAAGTGAGGTGTCTGTAAGACATATCCCAAATTATGATGTAACCAAGCAATAGATCTCTCTTTATAATCGATATCATCAATTAATATTCTTCCTATAGTCGGTTCATAAAAGCGACAGACCAAATTAACAATAGTCGACTTTCCAGCACCAGTTTCGCCAACAAGAGCAACCGATGTTCCCTCTTGAACCACCAGATTAAAGTCATCTAGAACCTTTTCTCCTCCGTTGTATTGGAATGTTACATGGTCAAAAACAACTTTTCCGTGCAATTTTTCCCAATTTTCAATTTTAGGCTCTAAAATTGTTCCATATTTTTCAGCAATTAAATCATTGTCATAAATATCTGGTTCAGTCTCAATCAACGACAACAATCTCTCAGCCGATGCCTGTGCTTGTTGAAGCTCAGCTAGAATTCTAGCGATTTGCATAATAGGATCAAAAAATTGGGTTGTACAACTTATGAAGAAATAAAGTGTTGATACACCAATTACTCCTTCAACCACTATCATATAACCACCAGCTCTTAAAGTAATAGCAATAGCGATATAACTAATAACTAAAAGCACTGGGAAAAATATTGCTGAATAAGTTATTGCTCTAATTGAATCTTTTCTCATCTTAGTACATAATTCAGTAAATTCTTTATTTCTATCATCCTCTAGAACTAGAGTTTTAGTGGTTTTACTTCCCATTATTCCCTCATTGTAACTCGCTGTTATTTTAGAATTTATCTTTCTAACACCTCGGTATGATACCAAAATCTTTTTTCGAAAATAAATACTAACAGCAGCCAAAATAGGAACGAGAAAAGTAATTATTAGAGCTAATTTCCAATTAACAATATACATTATTGTTAAAACTCCAACCATTGTCAATGATCCCCAAAGCATATCCACTAATCCCCAGGAAATAATAGAAGCTAGTCTTCTTGAGTCTGAAGTTAATCTGGCCATTATCCATCCAGCTGGGGTTTTATCATAATATGAGAAAGGTAATAATTGTAATTTTTCAAAAGCCTCATGGCGCAGTTCATATCCTACTTCTACCTCAACTGCTCCTGCCATACGAATAAAACTAGAAACAACCACTCCATAACCAATAGCTATAAGGCAATATGCTCCAATGAAAAGATTTATTGTTGA
>JAQUYR010000130.1 GCA_028691715.1 Bacilli bacterium
ATAGCAGCAGCAGCACTATCACCACCACCGATAATAGTAATTGCTCCTTCTAATCCTGCCAATATTTTACAAATTCCATTTGTACCTACAGCAAATTTATCAAATTCAAACACACCAGCTGGTCCATTCCAAACTACTGTCTTTGCTCCTTGTAATTCTTTTTCAAATAATTCAATAGATTTTGGACCAATATCCATTCCCATTTCATCAGCAGGAATTTGATCAGAAGGAACTACTCTACTTTCAGCAAATTCACTGAATTCTTTAACGATTACTGTATCACAAGGTAAGATAATTTTACCATTTGCTTTTTCTAGTAATCCCTTAGCGAATTCAACAAATTCATTTTCACATTTTGATGTTCCTACTTCATATCCTAGAGCTTTATAGAAAGTGTAAGCCATTGCTCCACATATTAAAATCTTATCAGCTTTATTTATTAAGTTCTCAATTACGGAAATCTTATCGCTAACCTTTGCACCACCTAAAATTGCTACAAACGGACGAACAGGATTATCAACAGCATTCCCAATAAAAGTGATTTCTTTTTCCATTAGGAAACCAGCTACAACATCCTTCATGTTTGCTGCAATTCCTGAATTTGATGCATGAGCTCTGTGTGCTGTACCAAAAGCATCATTGACGAAAACATCACCCAAGGAAGCCCAATATTTTCCTAATTCTGGATCATTCTTAGATTCCTTTTTACCATCAATGTCTTCGAATCTAGTATTTTCAAACATAACGATGTCACCATTGTTCATTGCTTTAATAGCTTTTTCTAGTTTTTCTCCTCTTGTTTCGGGAATGAAATTAACTGGTTTTCCCAATAATTCTGATAACCTCTTTGCTACAGGGGCAAGAGTGTTATTAGCCTTATCAGCTTCTTCCTTAACTCTTCCTAAGTGTGAAAATAAAACTAGTTTTCCACCTTGTTCTAGAGCATACTTGATTGTTGGCAATGCTTGGATGATACGATTCTCATCAGTAATAACTCCATCCTTCATTGGTACATTAAAGTCAACTCTAATTAAAACAACTTTTCCTTTTAAATCAACATCTTTAATTGTCTTTTTGCTCATCTTTTTTTCTCCTTTTAAAATAAAATTTTCTTCCAAGCCATACTAACAAATAGATAATAACATATGTTAGTGTAATCCAGACAAATGATAGGAGATTATCTCCTACTTTAAACACGACTCCTAATAATCCTAGCAAAGCAATTTCAAATATTTTTGAAACCACAATGATTAACAGATATTTTTTTGTCTCAAATCCTGTCAAAGCCATTGAATAATTAATTATTGAAGTGGGCGTATAGGGATTAGACATTATAATAATTAAATACGGAGTGCTACACTTATTTATCCACCGCATCGCATTAACAACTTTTTCATTACTCTCTACTTTTCTTCTAAACCATTTTCCAATGGAATATTTTAAAGCATAAAATACTATCGCTGCTCCTATTATCGCTCCTATAGTTGATGCCACTAAAGCTAAAATCCAACTTGTTGGTGCTACGAATATAGCATTGAACATTATAATATTATAATTGACAATAACAATTAATGGTAAGAACGGTAATAAAGCCTCAATTATTGGTAACAATATAGCTATTAGAATAGTTAATAGTACATTTTCATTAGCTAAATTTGTCCAATACTCAAAAAAACTAGATAAATCTAATTTCAAAAAAATTTCTTCCAGTAGCCATCACACCTTTTTTACTTATATATTATATCATATTTTTAATAAAATGTATATATTTGCAATACTATTTTTGTGTGTAAAGCGTTATCTTTTTTAGCCTTTTTATTATTTTCTGAACATATGTGATTCTTTTTTTTATTAATAAGGTCTTTCCATTAACAAAGAACACTATAAAACCTTGATCATATTTTTTGATTTCCTTTATATTTACATAATTTATCCAGATGTTATGAACATCTTTTATTTTAAAGAATATCATCTTTTCATTTACATAGATAGGAATATTATACTTGCACTTGATGATTTCTTTTATTGCCTTAATTCTAGCTTTTAAAGTTGAAAGTTCAATAAGACATAACCTATCCAGTTCTTTTGTATAATTATTGAATAATACCTTTCTACCAAAAAAGGTATATACTTCAGTTTTATCTTCTAAATCTACAAAGTACAAAGTAAATTCATTCATAATATCCCCTCAATCAATTAATTATAGCATTAATAATCTTTTATGTATTAAAATCACTTTGAAAAAATGTTGATAAATATTTTTATATTTCAAAGTTTATTACTAACAAAAAAACTCCCTTTACTAGGAAGTTTTTGTATCTTTCTTTAAAAATTTCTTTTTATTTTCTTCTAAATCTAATCCTAATGTTCCTCCCGGATTCATTATATTATCGGGATCAAAATGCTTTTTCAAAACTCTGATTATATCATACTCATTCTTCCCCAGTTGCCCCTCAAGCCACGGACCAAACATTTTACCGATTCCATGATGATGACTCATAGCTGCTCCAGAACTTTGAATAGCATCTAGAATTCCACTATGGTAATTTATATAATCATCGATGTCGTTCATCTTGGCAATAAAAATGAAATATAAATTGGCTCCTTGAGGATAGACGTGTGACATATGAGTTGTACAAACTGTATTAGGACGAGATTTACAATAATTTCGAACCTTTTCATATACTGATTCCATATTTGACCAATTGACTGAGCATTCCAATGTGTCGGTCATTATTCCAAAATCCTGCATGGAATCCCTTAGATATGGATCATTAAATCTACCTTTCTCCCATGCTTTTGTAACAACTCCAGTTAAACTCATTCCTTGAAACTTTCGAGCAATTCTTTTAATGTTTCGGGCGACATTTTTAGAGAA
>JAQUYR010000131.1 GCA_028691715.1 Bacilli bacterium
AAAAAGGACAATAGATTGCTCTATCGTCCTTTTCATTTATAAGCAAAATGTCATATATGCAGGAATACAAATAATTCCATCTTCTCTAATAGATAGATTCTTTGGATGAATTATATATGTTGCATCAATTCTATTTTTAAATACTTCAATAAATTTTTTCATTGATTCAACCTTGTAAGATTTGGAAGATTTAACTTCTATCGGTATTAATTTTTGAGATACTTTGTTTCCAGTTGTTAATAAAAAATCTATTTCTATATCATTTCTATGCTTTTCATCATTATATCTAGTATAAAAATATAATTTATGTCCATTTGAAACGAGCATTTGAGCAATTATGTTTTCGTAAAACATCCCTTTATTTATCGACAATTTATCGGATAATAATTCTTTATGATATTTCATTTGTTCTTTATTACTTTCGTCAAATGTATGAGTTAAAAGTAATCCAGTATCACACATATAACACTTCACAAAATTTCGCTTTTCATTTAATGATAAACCTATATTAGGATCTGTACACAAGAAACATTCATTACAAATCATAGAGTCACTTAACCAAAAAAAAGTTTCTTCATAATCAATTGCTGTACTATTAGTAGATATTGAATTAATTTTTACTCGCTTTTCGTGTTGTGATAAAAAAGAAGGTATTTGATCAAAAATCGATAGAACTTTTGACCGATATGCTCTGTCTATTTTATGTATGTCGTCACGATATGTTTTTAAAATATCTCTTTTTTCGATTTCGCATTCGAGAAATTGCTTATTGTGAGAAACAAATTCATCAACTGCCTTGGGCATTCCACCTACAAGCATATATTGTTTAAATAAAAACATTGCTTTTTTATGAATAGAATCATGTAAAGGAACTTTCTTCTCAAAACAATCTCTAATATAGTTAATTAGCATTTCTTCTCCTAATGCCCAAGAAAATTCTTCAAAATCCATTGGAAACATCTTTATGCTTTGCTCTTCCGAAGGAATGAGTATATCTTTAATATTATCCTTTATGGATATTAAAGAACCCGTTTCAATATAATCATATCTTCCATCTTTAACTAAATGTTTAATAGCTTCTCTGGCTCTAGGAAATTTTTGTACTTCATCAAAAATAATCAATGATTCTCTTGGATATAGTGGAGTATCAAATTCTAATGACAAAATCATAAATAGAGAATCTAAACTATTAAGAAGATTGTTGAAAGTTTCTTTAACAGAATTTGTAACTTTAGAAAAATCAATAAGAATATAACTTTTATAATTCTCTTTTGCAAACTCTTCTACAATAGTAGATTTTCCAATTCTACGAGCTCCTTCAATTAGCATCGCTTTTGATCCTAAAGCCTCATTTTTCCATTTGAGTAATTTATCATAAATTTTTCTCTTAAACATTTTGTTTTCCTTCCTTTTTACGCAATCATATTATATCAAAAATATTTAATATACGCAAACAATTATTCAATAAAAAATAAAAATAACGCAATCATCGAGAAAATTTTAGCTTATTATTAATAATAACCATAAATACGCGCTTTTAATGGAGTAGCTTTTTTTATTCTACACTTTCTTTAGTTATATTTTTATTAGTGGCACAATTTGATAATAATGTTAAAGTGGCTAGTTTTTTACCTAACTCTAAAGCAATCTTTAACTCTTTTTTGTTTACCAACCCATAGATAATTCCTGAAAGCATGGCATCACCGACACCTGTAACATTAACAATCTCTTCATCAGAAACTCTAATAATCTTTGAAATCTTTGCCATATTATCATCTAAGTAATAAATATCCTCAGCTCCATCAGTAATAATAACTGTTTTAGCATGTTTTTTTTGAAATTCTTTTATCAACAAATCCTTGGGCAAGTCTTTCCCAATCAAGGTTTTTGCCTCTAATAGATTACATTTAAGGTAATCGATATTTCCTATTCTGTCTTTAATCTTCTCAACTTTTGCTGTAGAAATTGTATCAACAATTATTTTTTTGTTCTGGTATTTATCAATAATGTAGTCAATTGCCTCTTTTTCTAGACTGGTATCTACAACTATATAATCAGCTTCATTAAAGACTAGGCTTATACTAGAAAGATATTGTGGCGATAATGACTTCATGATGCTTTGATCACATAGAGCTAAAACCATATCTCCAGTTGAATCATGAATAGCAAGATAGCCTCCAGTGGCATAGTCTGATATTACAGGCATAAATATCTTAATTCCTAACATCTGCAATTCTTTGATCATTTTCTCAGCTAATAAATCTTTACCAACTGCAGTTATAAAAGTGACATCCATTCCTAATCTGGCCAGATTCTCACAGATATTTCTGGCAACGCCTCCAAAGGAGATTGAAATATTACCAATGTTTGAGTCCTTCTCTCTGATACTACTATAACTCTTACCAATATAATCAATATTGGATCCACCAATTACTAAAATTTTATTCATATTTGCCATCCATAATTTTATTCAAATAGTAATCAAGTATTTTTTCTTCATCAAAATCTCGCAATAAAAAGTACTTTTTTGTTAGAAAAATCAATCTCTCTAAATCTATGTCTATATCTTCACCAAGGATTTCTCTTAAAGATAGAAGCAAGGCTTCTTGGGGAATTAAACCTATTATTTCCGAGGAAATCGCCTTAAATCCAAGAAGTTCAGCTTCTTGTTTAACAGCTGAAAAGACTTTCCAAAGTGAAGTTTCATGATAATTAATTAAATTTATAGTAACTTGAACATTCCCTCTTGATATAAGTTGGGCTGCTTTTGCCTGAACAAAAGGAATACCTCCACTGCTAAATCTGATTTTTTTTGCTATTTTATTAGCTATTTCCTTATTATTAGTGTTCAAATCGATATTATAAGCTATTAATGG
>JAQUYR010000132.1 GCA_028691715.1 Bacilli bacterium
AAACAATATATAATAGATATTTTCAAGAAAGCTTTGCCAATAAATTTATATGAAGCTTATAATGAATATAATTATGGCATCTTCAAAAAGTAATTTTCAGCACTTATCTTGAAAAGAACATTCTTTTATAAAAATGTTTATGCTAATATTTGTTTTAAAAAGACTAGATGTGTTATAATATCTAAAAGGTGTGAATTATGGATTTTAGAAAAATAAATATTAATGATAAAGAAAAAATTGAATTTTTCTTAACTAACAATGATTTATATAAAAATTATGAAGCAAGCGAATTAAATTTTGATAATATCTATGCCTGGTGCCATGTTGATGACATTGAAATTGCTGAAGGGAAAAACTGGATCCTTTTAAAAGGACATGATGGTTTAGAAGAATATTTTCTACCTCCATTAATTATTGATAAGAATAGTTTGGAAGACTTATCAAAAGAATTCAGAAAATATTGTGATGACAAGAATATTTATCCCGTAATTAGAGGATTGAATGAAACAATCAAGGATTATATCCTAAGAGAGTGCCAAGACTGTTTCAACTTCATCAGTTATCGCAATTCAGAAGTCGATGAATATGTCTACCTGAGTTCCGACTTAATCAACCTCCATGGCAAGAAATATAATGTTAAAAGAAATCACCTCAAGCATTTCTTAAACAACTATCCATATTATATAGAAAGAGATTATTCCAAAGCGGATTATAAAGAGATATCCGATGTCCTTGATATCTGGGGTAATGGTAAAACCTTAAAAATCGAAAAAGCGGCAATTCTTTCCATGTTGGATAATCTTGAAAGACTTGATGCTTTTTGTAATATTATCGAAGTGGATAAAAAGATAGTCGCCTTTTCAATTGGTACAATCACCAAGAATAATATCGGCATAGTTCTCTTTGAAAAAGCTGACATAAACTATGAGGGATCATACGCTATTATTAATCAAGCGACTGCTGAGAAATATTTTGCAAACTTAGAGTTTATCAACCGTCAGGAAGATATGGGAATTCCCAATCTGAAAAAATCAAAACTCTCATATCACCCCCATCACATGGCAATAAAATACACCCTTGTTGAAAAGGAGATAGTAGATGATTTAAGATATCTGTATGAGACGAGTTTCCCTGAGGATAACGATCCTCCTAAATATATTGATTATTACTTTAATCAAAAGGTTAATATTCACCAAATTGTATATATAGAAAAAGAAAGAAAGATTATCTCAGCATTATATCTGTTCTCCAGGTCACTTCAATATGGAAATGTTACCTTTGAATGTCCAGTAATCTCAGCAGCCGCCACCTTAGAGGAATATCGCCATCAGGGATATTTTAGAAAGTTAATGCAGGATACTTTTACAAAACTACAGATGAAGATGGTTCCTCTAGTTATGCTCTACCCTCTTGACCATAATCTTTACCGAAAGTTCGGTTTTGGAGTCATGAATTATTTTTTAGAGAGCAGTAAAAAACCCACTATTTTGGAGTATCAATTAGCAAATAGAGAAGACATTCCTCTTTTAATAGAAATATACTCAAAGTCTATGAATGGTAAGAATCATGTAATCAGAGATGAAACTTATTGGCTCGCTTTTTTTGAGGAGATTAAAGCATATAGTGGAACTTTGGAAATAATATCAAAGAACAATACCCCTATTGGATATGTTGTCGTTTCACTCGATAATATTGAAGAACTGGTTTTACTTGAAGATGTTTATTTGGAAAAATACAGTCAATACAAGCAATTTCTCCCAACAAATCAATATTTGATTCCTGGTAATATGATCAGAATAATCGATGTTGAGAAAGTACTTGATAATTTCCAATATCCACTTATTGAAAAGAGCATTAGGATAAAAGTCACCGATGATATAATTTATCAAAATAACATAATTTTAGAAATAACTATCAAAAATGGAATTGTCAATATCAATGAAACTCCAGATTACGATATTGAGTTGAATATTCTTCAACTGGGAGAATTATTATTTACAGGCAAGAGCGATAATGATAAATTATTAGAGATTTTTGGACAAGCACGAACAGATGTTCTCGATAAATATTAATTTTCGAGAATAAATTCATGTCTACTAATCGCATACACAATCAAACCAATAAATAGGTATGATTTTTCTTTAATACATAATATAATAATCATAGGAGGTACATCTATTATGAATATAGGAAATAGGATTTCAAATAAAAGAAAAGAATTAGGAATGACTCAACAGGAATTAGCTGATAAATTATTTGTCAGTGTAAAAACAGTATCCAAGTGGGAAACAAACAGAGGGAACCCCGAAATGAATATCCTTCCTTCTATAGCTAAGGTTCTAGACATCAACATTGCTGATTTGTTCGATGAAGGTGAAGATATTGAAAAGGATAACTATCAGCCAGAAAAGGCTATAGATATTATCAATGTTTGCTTCGAATATGGTACTTTTATTTTGGGCTTCGTTTTTTTCTTTTTAACATTTTTCACTTTTAAAACCAGTCTTCTAAATTCAGATTTCCCCATATCTGACTTTTTTGGCTCAAACTCAATAACTTACAATTTTTCTGGATATGATGTTTTATTCAAAATGAATGGAACAAATTTCTTTGGGGTTATCTGGGTTTTAGGTATTTGGTTGACTTACATCTTCTTGTTTGTCCACATCGCTTTGGGAACTATTGAGCTGGTCGTAAAGAAAAAGGATATTCTTGATAAGAAAAACAGATTGAGTTTCTTATTATCAATTGTTGAAATGGCAGTATTAGTGATTTCTTTTATCATTGGAATACTTTCAGCTGAAAATCTTGGTTTTGGAATTATCATGATGGTTATTCTTTATCTTGTAGTTTT
>JAQUYR010000133.1 GCA_028691715.1 Bacilli bacterium
TTGTGTAGGTACAGCAAGAGGTATTATTATAGCAAAATCAGAAAATACTCCAATTGCTAATGTTGTTTTGCCTCCATTAAATTTGATGGAAGCGATAAAGGATGATTTTATAATTCCTAATGTATAAATTTTTTCTGCTATTTATTTAGAAATTAACTAATGGAAGATTAGTGTTGATTGGATTATTCCGCAATATTGATAAGCGTTTTACTTTTGTGGAACGCTTATTTAGTTTTAAATTGTAATTTTGAATTTTTAAATTGTTGTTTCTGTCCACGGATTCTTTTTGTCCACGGATTTACACTGTTTTTGCCGCTTTGCATCATTCCCCTTTAGGGGTTAGGGGTGAAGAGATTTTTAAATTGGAATTTTTAATTTTTTAAATTGGTTTTTGGGTGTGGATAGAAAAAGAAAATCTATGAAAAGAAGCGAAAAGTTGTAAATTTCTATTGATATAAGTGGAAAAAAGTTGTATTATTCTTATGAGAATACTGGAAATAAGTTGTAAAAGATTTTTAATTTTCTGCTAACATAGGGACAAAATGTCCTCAGGTATCAATGATTGTAGAAAATTATTGCCTCTCAGAATGCATAAACAATTTTATCAATAAAAGAAGATGAAAATAATAAGTGGTTAGGTATAATATAGATTTATGAATTTATTTTGTTTTTATTGTTTGAAGTTACGTGTTTTTCCGTATCTTTGCGGCTAAATTAAAATATTATGAAGAAATATTTGGGTGTACTTCATCAGAAAAAGATATTTACTTTAAATGATGTTGTTGGATTAACTAATAATGTTAACTCAGCAAAGGATTTGCTTCAAAATTACAAAAAACAAAATCTGATTATTCAAATTAGAAGGAATTTATATAGTGTCTGTGATTTGGCTACTGGTGTTACATTGGCAAATAAGTTTGAGATTGCTAGTAATATTTCTTCTTCTTCATATATTTCCTATCGTTCTGCATTTGAATATTATGGTATTGCTCATCAGATATATTATGATATTTATATTTCAAGCTGTTCTAGGTTTAATAATTTTGATTTTGAAAGTATTCAATACCTTTATTCTAAGTCTATAATTGATTTAGGTGTAGAAACTCCGAGTATGGATTCTCTTGTAAGGGTTACTAATTTAGAAAGAACTATTGTTGATTGTATTGATCGCATTGATCGTGCTGGAGGGATTGAGGAGTTGGTTCATTGTCTGAATTTGATTGGATATCTTAATGAAAATAAATTGCTTGAGTATTTAGCTGCCTATAATAAATTTATTCTTTATAAGAAAGTAGGTTTTGTACTTGAGCCTTTTAAAGAGAAATTGAAATTAAGTAATGATTTTATTGAGCTTTGTGCACAGAATGGCAAAAAACATATTGGTTATCTTACAGACAAGAATGAATCTAATTTTTTTCATAATTCTTGGAATATCTATGCTCCAAAGAATATTTTATCTTACTTAGAACAAGGTAATAATGAGCTTGTATAGTAAAAAAGATTTAGATGCTATTTCTAAGAACAATGGTTTTATTAGAGATAATTTAGAAAAAGTATATAGGCTTATTGAGGTTCTGGAATATATTAACTTAAATCCTCTTTTGTCTGATGCTTTGGTTTTAAAAGGTGGTACTGCTATTAATTTGATTGTATTTGATATGCCAAGATTATCAGTTGATATTGATTTGGATTTTAATATAGAGACTTCAAAAGAGGAAATGCTCTTATATAGAGAGAAAATAAATGATGATATTAAAGGTTATATGAGATTGCAGGGCTATGTTTTGAATAGTAATTCTAAAAATCCACACTCTTTAGACTCATGGGTTTTTAATTATCAAAACTCCGTAGGTAATAGAGATAATATTAAAATTGAGATTAATTATTCTATGAGGAATCATATTTATCCTCCTGTTGTTTCAAACTCTAATATTAGTTTTCTTCCTTCTTTTAATGTGAAAACTTTATCTTTTTTAGAATTATTTGGAGGAAAGATTAAGGCTTTGATTGAAAGAACAGCACCTCGAGATCTTTATGATGTGAATAATATGATTGTAAATAATGTTTTTTGTGAGGATGATTTAGATTCCTTACGAAAGGTTATAATTTTTTACTTGACAATAGGTGGTAGCGATAAATGTAAAACTCATTATAATTTTAATTCAATTGATAACTTAGGATATAAACAAATTAGAGATAATCTTATACCTATGCTTAGAAAATCAGAGCATTTTGATTTTGAAAGAACAAAAGCAAATGTTAAAGATTTTCTTATTAAGCTTATGAATTTTGACGATAGAGAGATTAGATATATTGAGGAGTTTAATAATAAGCATTATAAACCTGAATTACTTTTTAATGATAGTATAGTATTAGATAGAATTAGGTTGCATCCTATGGCAATTTGGAAAACAAGAGTATAATTATTTTTGTCCACGAATTACACGGATTCTTGCTTTGGCAAGCGGCAAGCCAATAAGCACGAATTTATTTGCCGCTTTGAGTCATTCCCCTTTAGGGGTTAGGGGTGATTAAAGTGAAAAATTAAAAGTAGGGGTTTGTATCAAATATATTATCTTTGTGATCTCAACAACTCAACAAATAAACAAAAAAATAAATAATATGAAAAAGGCTTTAATTACAGGGATAACTGGTCAGGACGGAAGTTTCTTGGCTGAGTTTCTTTTGGAAAAAGGTTATGAGGTTCATGGTATTTTGAGGAGGAGTTCTTCTTTTAATACTGGTAGGATTGAACATCTTTACCTTGAGGAATGGATTAAGGATATGAGTAAGGAAAGGGCTGTTAATCTTCATTATGGGGATATGACCGATTCTTCTTCTTTGATTAGAA